>NZ_JBIQDQ010000029.1:0-25356 GCF_045370965.1 Curtobacterium sp. 179-B 9B NHS | reverse complement strand
CCCCCGCCCCCCGCGCCGCGGGCTGCGGTCGCGGGGGGGGCCCGGGCTGGCGCCGCGGCCGCCCCCCCCCACCCCGCCCCCCTCCCCCCCGCGGGGGTGGGGGTGCCCCCCCCCGCTTCTCGTTGTGCGGAAGCACGTCGTGCCGCAACGCGACCGGATCCGGCGCCGGGCGCCGGGCCGGCGGCCGGCGCCGAAAACCGGCACCGGGCGGCGGCCGCCGTCGCCGACTCCGCGAGCGACCGAGCGCACCCGGCGCTCAGCCCCCGAGCGCCTCCGTCAGCAGCGCCACCATCGCGTCGAGCTGGATGTCGCCCGAATCGGCGATCTCCTCGTCCGACCCGTCGAGCGCGCGGGCGGCCAGGGACGCCTTCGAGTCGATGAGCTCGGCGATCTTGGTGTCGATCGTCTGCGCCGCGATGATCCGCCACGCGGTGACGGGCTCTTCCTGTCCGATGCGGTGCACGCGGTCGATCGCCTGCGTCTGCTCCGCCGAGGTCCACGACAGCTCGGCGAGCACGACGTTCGACGACACCTGCAGGTTCAGGCCGACGCCGGCGGCGGTGAGCGAGCACACGATGACGGCGACGTCGGGGTCGTTCACGAACGCATCGATCTCGGCCGTGCGCTGTGCGGGCGTCTGGTCACCGCGGACGGTGGCGGTCTTCAGGTGCCGACGGGCGAAGACCTCCTCGGCCTGGTCCATCACGTCGAGGTGCTTCGCGAAGAAGACCACCTTGCCGACGTTCGAGGCGAGCTGCGCCGCGTAGTCCGCCGCCAGCTGCGCCTTGGCACGACCGATCCGCCGCACCATCGAGAACACGTTCTCGCCGGTCGACGAGGCGTCCTGGTCCTCGAGCTCCCACCGCGCGACCTGGCGGACGAGCTTGTGGTCGATGCCGACGACCGGGTCCTGCCCGGTGCGGGCATCGAGCGCCTGGTGGTACCGACGGACCAGCTTCGCGGTGAGCTCGCGCTCGGCGTCGCGGATGGAGCGGCCCTCGTCGCCGTCGAGCTCGACCGGGATGTCGGCGATCCGTCGCGCGGGGATGTCGGCGGCGACGTCGACCTTGCGGCGGCGGACGATGCCCTGGTCGATGACGGCCTTGCGGGCCTCGACGAAGAAGCCGGGGTCGGCCGGGGTGAGCCCGATGTCCTCGAGCTCGTTCATGAGCGTCGCGCGGGGCTTCTTGTCGTCGATCCAGCCGAGGAACTCCCAGATGGTGCGGAAGTCCTCGACCGAGTTGATCAGCGGGGTACCGGTCAGCGCCAGGAACAGCGGCGACGACACCCGCGCACGGATCTGCTCGGCGAGCTGCAGCACGAACCGGGAGCGCTGCGACTCCTTGTTCTTGATGAAGTGGGCCTCGTCGACGACCATGCCCTTGAAGCCGAAGGCCCCGAGCCAGCCGGCGTGCCGGTCGAGGATCTCGTAGTTCACGATGACGATGTCGGCGAAGCCGTCCAGGTCGTCCCCGTCGCCGTGGATGACGGTGGCGGTGCGGTTCGGCACCCAGCGCTCGGCCTCGCGCGCCCAGTTGGTCTTCACGACGTTGGGCACGACCACCAGCAGCGGGAAGGCGTTCGCGGCGTCGGCGGCGAGCAGCGACTGCGCGGTCTTGCCGAGGCCGGGCTCGTCCGCGAGCAGGAACGTGCGGTGTCCCTGCGCCGCGGCGGCGACGAGCTCCGCCTGGTGCTTCATCAGCGTGGTGCCGGACCGCGAGTGCAGCGAGGTCGGCTCCGGCAACGGCATCGACGCCGCGCCACCGCCGGCGCCGTACTCGAACGACTTGAACAGCGGACCGAACAGCTCCCAGTTCGCCAGGCGACGCGGGTGGGCGACGGGCTGGTCGGCGAGGGCGAAGTCGGGCGCGAGGAAGGGGTTGGCCAGCTGGCGCTGCACGACCGCCTGCGGCACGACCGAGCGCACCGGGGCGTCGACCACCGGGGACGGCTCGGCCGCGATGACGAGGTCCTCGGGCTGCAGTTCCATGCCGCCGGCGATCATCATGTCGCGCTTGACCGTGCGGGTCGCCTCGCTCACCGAGGCCTCCTCGGTCAGCAGCTGGATCACGCTGGTGTCCCGCGCGGCGGTCTTCGCCAGGATCGTGGCGACACCGTCGAGACGCTTGAGCTGCTCGGCGCGCTGCGCGTCGGTGAGCTCCGGGTCGGCCTTGACCCGTGCGCGCTCCTCGCGCATCAGCAGCGCGACCGCCTGGAACTTCGACCGGTTGGACGCCTTCAGCGGTCCGCGCTGCGCCGCCGCCTCCACCTCGCGCACCGCGCGGGCGAGCACCGGGATGACGCCGTCGTTGTCCAGCGGGCGGGTACGGCGCGACGCGGTCCGCGTCCCGCCGGCTGCTCGCCGGGTGCCTGATCGAGCCAACGCTCCTCCTGTTCCGCCCGTTCTCCACGGGCGAGCCGCCGTCGTGGCGGGAAGTCCTCGACCGGCGTCTGGCACGACCCCGGTCCGCGGGCCACCCTGGCCCGCTCGTGCGCCGGTCCCGCCGTGGGACGTCCGGTGGACTCCCGCGGTCCGTGCAGCCGGCACCCCTCGGGTGCTCGACACGACGATCCGCGCCGGGACCCGGCGCCGTCGCACGCACGTGGTGCCCGTCGGACGCCCACGGATCCGGTCCCCACGTCGGTCAAGTGACCGACTGCCACGTCCGGAAACGACGCGGCACGCGACGACACGGTGCGTGCTGGGCTCAGTTTACTCCCGCACCCCCGACGGAGGCGACTCGACGGGACCCGCGCGCGTCGCGCCTCCCGTCCGGCCGCGCGGTGGACGGGACGCCACGACGGCCGGGAGGCGCTGCCCACCACCACCGCGCGGCCGGCGACCGTCCGACGGCCGGGTCAGACCTGCGGTGCCGACCGCGGACGGAGGGTGCCGGCCGACGGCACCGTCGGCGCCGCCTCGGCGAGCGCCGCACGCGTCGCCGCCAGCAGCTGCTGCGCCGTCCGGATGCCGTTCTCGGACCCGGTCGTCGCCTGCCCACCGGCGTGCGCGAGGAGCTGCGCGCCGATCGCCGGACCGATGCGGTCGGCCTCGGCCGGGTTCCGGGCGACCCAGTCGCGGGCGACCGCGTCGGCGAGCCGCTCCGCCGCTGCCCCGCGCTCGGCGTCCCCACGGGACCGGTGCCACAGGCCGGTGACGACCAGGTGCGCGACGACCGCACCCACGTCGCGGACCGGGAACCCCCAGCCCGCCGTGTCGATGTCGAGCAGGCCGGAGATGCGCCACGGCTCGTCCTCGTCGACGAAGACCTGCTCGAGGTGCAGGTCGCCGTGCACCACCTGCTTGGGGGCGGCCCCCCAACCGATGGACCGCCGCCCGATGCCGTCGTAGAGCTCGTCGATCTCGGCCGCGTCCTGCGGCAGGGCGGCGACGAGCGTGCGCCGGTGCCAGTCGGCGTGGTCCATCGCGTCCGCGCGGGCCTGCTGCGTCATCGGCACCGTCGCGATCCGGCCGGTCAGGGCGGCGAGGGAGGCGACGAACCGCGGGTCGTCGGCGATCTCGGTGATGCGGCTGCCCGCGGGCACCCCGCGGATGCGCTCGAGCACGAGCAGGCCGTCACCCCGGCTCGACAGCACCCGCGGGACCGGCAGCCCGGCGGCGACGAACTGCTCGTGGGTCTCGACGATCGGCGCGACGCGGTGCGGGCGGACGATCTTCAGGAACAGCACGCGCTCCGGGGCGTCGACGCGCACGACCGCGCGCTTCCCCGGGCGGTAGGCGGCGACCGACAGCGTCGGGTCGGTGACCGGCAGGCCGAGGCCGGCGAGGAGCTCGGCGACGGCGTCGCGGTACGTCACCTGCGGCAGCACCGGGAGGCCCGGGTCGTTCGGGTAGGCCCAGACCGAGACCGGCTCGCCCGTGGCGGGGTCGGTGACGACGGCGCTGTTCTGGTCGTGGGCGCCACCCGTGTCGACGTAGGTCAGGACGGTGGCGCGCTGACCGGCCCGGTCGACGGTGTCGACCTCGTAGCCGTACAGGTAGCCGTTGCCCGACGGCTCGACCGAGTGGGCGCGCGCGGCGACCACGGAGGTCCCGGAGCCGGCGAAGGCCTGCGGGATGATGCGCTCGTGGTTGGGCCACACAGGACCAGTCAACCGTGCCGCGGCGGTTTCGTCGCCATCGTGCACGGCTCGGCGTGCGGCTGGTGGCTACCGTGGTCGTCGTGAACCCGGTCGCGCGCCTCCGCAGTTCCAGCCGCACACCGTTCCTGCAGGTCGTGAAGACCGCGGTCGCGGTGGTCGCGGCGGTCCTGCTCTGCCGTGCGCTCATCGACGGGCCGTTCCCGACCTTCGCCGCGATCGCCGCGCTGCTCGTCGTGCAGCCGAGCATCAACCAGTCGTTCGTGAAGGGCCTCGAGCGCAGCGCCGGCGTGGTGCTCGGCGTCGTGCTGGCGACCGCCTTCCACCTGGTCTTCGGTGACGGCGTCTGGGTCGTGCTCGTCGTCATCGTGCTGGCGATCCTGCTGAGCTGGGCACTCCGTCTGACCCCGACGTCGGCGACCCAGGTGGGCATCAGCGGCATGCTCGTGCTCACCGCGGGGGTCGTCACGCCGAACTACTCGGCCGACCGGGTCCTCGAGACCGTCGTCGGCGCCGTCGTCGCACTCGCGGTGAACGCCGTGATCGTGCCGCCCGTGCTCCTCGAACCGGCGCACCTCGCGGTCGCCCGACTGGCCCGGGACACCGCCGCCGCGTTCGAGTGGATCGCGATCGGCCTCACCGAGGGCTGGGACGCCGAGCGGTGGGACGAGGCCCTGCGCCAGGCGCGGGCCCTCCGGCAACAGCACGCCCGCGCCGAGGCCTCGCTCACCGCGGCGGGCGAGTCGCTGACGATGAACCCCCGTGGTGGCCGACACCGAACGATCCTGCAGCGGGACACGACGGTCGCGGAGCACCTGCGCGTCCTGGTCACACGGGTCACCGGGATGACCCGGGCGATCCGCGACAACACGGCGCCGGACCTCCGGTCGGACCCGGTGGTGGGGAGCATCGCGACCGAGGTCGCCCGCATCGGGGCGGACGTCCGAGCACTGAGCGCACGGGTCGAGTCGACGCGGCTGCACCACGCGGAGCGCGACGGCTTCACGGGCACCGCCGCCGACGACACGACGGCCGCGGAGCCCGCGCTGACGGCGCCGCTCGAGGTCGTCCGGCCGAACTCGCGGCACTGGGTGCTCATCGGCGCCCTGCTCGAGGACATCCGACGGGTGCGGGAGGAGCTGCTCGGCGAGGACGACTGAGGTCCGCGCGGCGCGCGGCGCGCGGCGTCAGGCCGTGGCGCGGTGTGCGGCGTGACCGGACGCCGCCGGGTGTGCGGCGTCCGCGGCGGGAGCGAGCGTGGGCGATCCCCCGCCCACTGCTGCCGGCTCGGACGCGGCGGCCGGTTCGACGGCAGTCGGCTCGACGGCGGTCCGTTCGACCACGGTCGGCTCGACCGCGGCCGCTGCCTCGACGGCCGTGAGGACGAGTCGGTCCCACAGCGCCGTCCCCGACTCGTGCTCGTCGGAGCGGACCCCCTCGAAGCCCTGGATGGTCGCGACCGCGCGATCGGCGCCGGCCTCGTACGCCGCACGGCTCGCGACGTCCGGCACCGCGCTCAGCAGCTCCGCGACGACCCGCTCGCGGCGGGCGTCCTCCAGCTCGCCGAGCACGTCGATGCCGTGCCGTGCCGCCTCGAGCTCCGCGTGCAACCGGACGATGGCCGGGTGGACGCTGTCGTCCGGACGGTACGGACGGTTCTCCTGATCCTGCATGGTGCCCCCTCGGGACACTGCGTCGGGTACGCCGTGTCCGCTGCGGAGCCTAGCAACGCGCTGCTCGCGAGGCCGATACCCCCCTCTGCGGGACGGACCGTTCTGCCCTCGTCCGGGTGGCGTGGCGGGGTCACTGTGACGAGATTCAGCCTCTTCCCACCCGGAACCGCCCACGGACCGTCGTTCCCTGCCACGATGGGGGCCGAGGAGGTCGATCATGCGCCTGTTGGTGGTCGAGGACGACGACGAGATGCGCGCGCTCATGGAGCGTGGGCTCGCGGCAGAGGGGTACCGCGTCACGGCGGTCGAGAACGGTGTCGAGGCGCTCATCGCCCTCGGCGAGCAGGCCTTCGACCTCGCGGTCGTCGACGTCATGATGCCGGGCATGTCCGGCTTCGAGCTCGCCCGCCGGATCCGCGAGCGGGAGGACCCCGTGCGCATCCTGCTCGTCACCGCACGTGACGCCGTCGACGACCGGGTCTTCGGACTCGACGCGGGTGCGGACGACTACCTCACGAAGCCCTTCGCGTTCGCCGAGCTGACCGCCCGCCTCCGCGCGCTCGGTCGCCGCGAGTCGGCTGCCGGGCAGCGGGTCATCGAGGTCGGCGACGTCGCCATCGACTCCGAGGCCCGACGGGTGTCGATCAAGGGGCAGCGCGTCGCCGTCAGCCCGACCGAGTTCGCCCTGCTCCGGCTGCTCGCCCGGTCGGTCGGGACCGTCGTCGACCGCCCGAAGATCCTCGAGGAGGTCTGGGACGGCTCGCAGCACGTGGACCCGAACGTCGTCGAGCAGTACATCTCGTACCTCCGCAAGAAGCTGACCTCGCACGAGGCGACGGTCGCCATCGCGACGGTCCGGGGCCGCGGCTACCGGCTCGACCTGCTCGGGGCGTGACCGGGTCGGCACCCACGACCGGGACGGTCCGCGGCGGACGCGGCCTGCCCCGGCCGCTCCGGGTGCTCTCGCTCCGCGCCCGCATCACGATCGGCTCGACGGCGATCGCGGCGGTCGTGATCCTGCTGCTCGTGCTCGTCATGCGCTTCCAGGTCGTCAGCGTCGTCGCCAGCGCCACCCGCACCCTGCTCGACGCCGACGTCGACCCGTACGTGGCGACGCTCGAGGTCGACAGCGACCCGGACCTGTCCGCACCGGGCAACGCCCAGCTCGTCGCCGTCGTGGCACCCTCGGGCCAGATCCGGCTGTCGACCATGCCGCCCCGGGTCGAGCGGGCGCTCGGCAGCCTGACGTCGACCGAGTCGGGCACGTCGCTCATCACCGTCTCCGGGTCCGAGTACCGCGTCGTCATCGAGCACCCGGTCAACGCCGCCGGACGCTGGACCGTCGTCGCCGCACGCAACTCGCAGGCCGAGGCGATCGTGGTCGACGACCTCACCACCACGCTGTCGCTCACCGGCCTCGCGATCCTCATCGCCTTCGGCATCGCGTCGTGGGCGCTCGCCACCGCGGCGCTCCGCCCGGTGAACCGGATGCGCCGCGAGGCCGAACGGCTCTCCGTCGCCCCCGAGCGCGCCGAGCTGCCGGTCGGTCCGGCGCAGGACGAACTGGCCTCGCTCGCCACCACGCTGAACGCCTTCCTCGCACGCACCCGCCAGGTGACCGAACGCGAGCGACAGATGGTCTCCGACGCCAGCCACGAGCTGCGCACGCCCCTCGCGATCCTCACCACCCAGCTCGACCTGGCGTCGCTCGACGGCGACGACGCTGCGGCGCTCGCGGCGCACATCGACCGCGCCAAGCGGAGCGTCGCCCGGCTCTCGCGGCTCGCGAACGACCTGCTCACGCTGTCGCGCATCGAGGACGCGGAGGAACGCGAGCAGGACGGCGCGCAGCCGACCACCGCCTGGAGCGACCTGGGCGACGAGGTCATGGCCGCCGTCGACCGGGTGCGCCTCATCGCCTCGGCGAAGGACATCACGGTGGACTTCGACCTCGAACGGACCCCGGACCCGGTCGGAGCGGCGGAACCACGCTTCCGCCTCGACACCGGTGGCATGGCGCAGCTCGTCACCAACACGGCGAGCAACGCGGTCGCCGCACTCCCCCGTGGTGGTGGCGTCTTCGTGTCGTGGCGGGTCGAGGGCGACGAGGGTGTCCTGCAGGTGACCGACGACGGACCCGGTGTCCCGGAGTCGTTCATCCCCGTCGCGTTCGACCGGTTCACCCGGCCGGACGAGGCTCGGACGTCGCGCCGCGACCCGGACCCGGCGACGGGCGGGGTGCCGGTGCCGGGCGGCTCGGGCCTCGGGCTCGCGATCGTGCGCGCGATCGCGGAACGGTCGGGAGGAACGGCTGCCCTCCGCAACGTCCGGTCCGGTGGTCTCGAGGTCACCGTGCGCATCCCCGTGGTGCGCGAGCAGACCGCGTCCTGACGGTCACTGGAAGTCCCGCGACCGGGTCCGCACCGCCAGCGGCAGGTGCTCGATCCGGTCCGCCACCAGGTTCACCACGCCGTCCGGCGACCGCTCGAGGATGCCCCGCACCACCACGGCCGGCGACTCCCGTGCCACCCGCCGGTACCGTCCCCACACGCCGACGCTGCAGATGACGTTCACCAGCCCGGTCTCGTCCTCGACGTTCAGGAACGTGATGCCCGACGCCGTCGCCGGGCGTTGCCGGTGCGTCACGATGCCGCCCACCTCGACCCGTCGTCCGGTCTCCGCCGTCGCGGTGTCCTGCACGCTGAGCACCCCGCGGGCGCGCAGTCGCGGGCGGACGTGGTGGACCGGGTGGTCGTCGGTCGACATGCCCGTCGACCACATGTCCGCGATCAGGACGTCCCCGCTCGTCATCTGCCCGAACAGCGGCGGCTGCACGGTGACCTGGGTGTCGGGCAGCTGGTCGGGTCGTTCCGCAGCCGCCTGCGCCGCCGACCACATGCCGCTGCGCCGGTCGATCCCGAGCCCGGCGAAGGCGTCCGCTGCGGCCAGGGCCTCGAGCTGCGCGGTCGTCAGCCGGACACGACGGGCCAGGTCGGACATGTCCGTGAAGGGCCCGTGCGCCGCCCGCTCCGCGACGATCGCCTCGGCGCTCCGCCGGCCGAGCGAGGCGACCTCGGCCAGGCCCAGGCGGACGGCGAAGGCCCCGTCGCGTCGGTGCTCCGCGGTGTCGTCGGGCAGCGAGCCGTCGAACGGCAGCACGGGCGGCTGCTCCCCGGCCAGGCAGGCGTCGGCCCCGGTCGCACCGCTCTCGGCGTCGGGCAGGGGCTCCAGCGTCGCGTCGACCGCCGAGCGCAGGATGTCCGGCCGCAGCACCCGCACCCCGTGCCGCCGGGCGTCGGCGACCAGGGTCTGCGGTGAGTAGAACCCCATCGGCTGTGCCCGGAGCAACGCCGCCAGGAACGCCCCCGGGTAGTGCAGCCGCATCCAGGCGCTGGCGTAGACGATGAGCGCGAAGCTGATCGAGTGGCTCTCCGCGAACCCGAAGTTCGCGAACGCCTGGATCTTGGCGTAGATCGTGTCGGCGTCCTCGCCGTGGATGTCGTTCGCCGCCATCCCCGCGTAGAGCTTCTCGCGCAGCCGCTCGATCTTCTCGAGGCCACGCTTCGAGCCCATCGCCCGGCGGAGCAGGTCGGCGTCGTCCCCGGAGCACCCGCCGACGGCGATGGCCATCTGCATGAGCTGCTCCTGGAAGAGCGGGACCCCGAGCGTCCGCTCGAGCACGGGTTCGAGCGACGGGTGGATGTACGTGATCGGTTCCTCGCCCGTCCGGCGCCGGATGTACGGGTGCACGGCACCGCCCTGGATCGGACCGGGACGCACGAGCGCGACCTCGATCACCAGGTCGTAGAACCGCCGGGGCAGCAGCCGCGGGAGGGTGCCCATCTGTGCGCGGGACTCCACCTGGAACACCCCGATCGTGTCCGCACGGCAGAGCTGGTCGTAGACGCCCTGCTCCTCCTTCGGGATCGAGTGCATGTCCCAGCGCTCCCCGCAGTGTTCGTCGGCCAGGTCGAACGAGTACTGCAGCGCCGCGAGCATCCCGAGCCCGAGCATGTCGAACTTCACGAGCCCCATGAAGGCGCAGTCGTCCTTGTCCCACTGCAGCACGGTCCGGCCGTCCATGCGGGCGTGCTCGATGGGCACGACCTCGCCGACGGGCCGGTCGGTGAGCACCATGCCCCCGGAATGGATGCCGAGGTGCCGTGGGAACCCGAGCACCTGCTGGGCCATGTCGACCACGGTGTCCGGGATGTCGTGGTCCTGGCTCTCGGTGACCGACCCCCACCGCTCGACCTGCTTCGACCAGGCGTCCTGCTGCCCGGGGCTGTGCCCGAGCGCCTTCGCCATGTCCCGCACGGCGCCCTTCGGCCGGTAGGTGATGACGTTCGCGACCTGCGCCGCGTTGAACCGTCCGTACTTCTCGTAGACGTACTGGATCACCTCCTCGCGCCGGTCCGAGTCGAAGTCGACGTCGATGTCGGGCTCCTCGTCGCGCATCGCCGACAGGAACCGCTCGAACGGCAGTCCGTACCGGATGGAGTCGACCGCGGTGATCTCGAGCAGGTAGCAGACGGCCGAGTTCGCCGCCGAGCCGCGCCCCTGGCACAGGATGCCCCGCTGCCGGGCGTACTGCACCATGTCCCGCACGATCAGGAAGTACCCCGGGAAGTCCTTGTCCGCGATGACGGACAGCTCCCGCTCGATGCGCTCACGCTTCTGCGGGTCGACACCGTCGGCGCTGCCCGGGTAGAACCGACGGGCGCCCTGCCAGGTGAGCTCGCGCAGCCACGACATCGTCGTGTGCCCCTCGGGGACCTCGACGTCGGGCAGCCCGGGCTTGGCGGTCCGGAGCCGGAACCCGAGTTCGTCGGCCAGGTCGACGCTCGTCTCGACGGCGCCCGGCCAGCGCGCGAAGCGCGCGGCCATCTCGGCACCGGACCGCAGGTGGGCGGTCGGGGCCGCCGGCAACCAGCCGTCGATCTCGTCGAGGCTCCGCCGTGCCCGCACGGCCGCCAGCGCGGTCGCCACGGGGAAGCGGTCGGGGGTCGCGTAGTGCACGTTCCCGGTCGCCACGACGGGGAGTCCGTGCCGTGCCGCGAGCGTCGCGAGGACGTCGTTCCTGGCGGTGTCGAGCGGTTCCCCGTGGTCGGTCAGCTCGACGACCACCCCGGCCGTGCCGAACCGGTCGAGCAGCGCACGCAGGGCCTCGTCCGCCGCCGACTCGCCCCCGCGCTCGAGGGCCTGGCGGACGGTGCCCTTCCGGCAGCCCGTGAGGATCCGCCAGTGCCCGTCGGCCTGCGCCGCGAGCTCGTCGAGGTCGTACTGCGGCCGCCCCTTCTCGGCCCCAGCTGCCAGGTTCGCCCGCGTGACGGCCGCGGCGAGCCGGTGGTAGCCGTCCTGCCCGTCGGCGAGCAGCAGCAGGTGTGTGCCCTCCGGGTCGGGGACGCCGTTCTGCGGTTCGGTCAGCCCGAGGGACAGCTCGGTGCCGTACACGGTCGTCACGGTCGGGTACGCCTCGGCCACCTCTGCCATCCGGGCAGCGCCGTAGAACCCGTCGTGGTCCGTCAGCGCCAGGCCGTGCAGGTGCAGGCGTGCGGCCTCCTCCACCAGGTGCTCCGGACCGCTGGCGCCGTCGAGGAAGCTGAAGGTCGAGTGCGCGTGCAGCTCGGCGTACGGTACGACCGGGGCGTCGTCGTCGGCGGCGGGGGTCGGCGGGACGTACCGGGACCGCTTCCGCGACCAGGCCGGGCTGTCCCCGCCGTCGCCGGCGTGCGCACTGTCCGGCCGCTTGTCCGACAGGGCGCGTTCGAACTGCGACCACGGGATCGGTGGGTTGCTGTAGCCCATCAGGTCTCCTTCACGTCGCGACCGCCTCGGCCCACCACCGGTGGTCTGCGAGCACCAGGTACCAGGCCCGGCCGTCGTCGTCGACGACCTGCAGCCGGTGCAGTCGCCGCCCGCCGGCCTCCCACCAGCGCACGACGAGCGGCCACGGCCCCGCCCACGCGGTCACGGACGCGAACCGGCCGCCCCGCTCGCCCTCGGCCCGGAACCGCTCCGGCACCGCGGTCAGTGCGCCGCGGTCGTCGACGTCGACGGTGTCACCCCCCGCAGCGACGACGTCCACCGGACGGGGTCGCTCGAGCACGGTCGCGGGTGGCGGCCCCGGGAGCCTGCCGGGCCACGGCCGGTCGCGGACGGTCGCCAACGCCCGCTCGCCGCCGACCGGGGCGTCGCCCCACGGCACGAGCACGACGCGCTCGGCCAGCGTGCGGCCCCCGCCGATCCGCGGGGTGACCACGCCCTCGTGCCCGACGAGCCCCTGCACCCGGGCGAGGGCGTGGTGCACCCGCTCGTCGGGTCCGGTCCCCCAGAGCCCACGCTCGTGGTTCGACGCGTCGTCGACCGCGACCGGCTCGAGCACCACCTGGACCACGGGCGCCTCGAGCCCGGAGGGGTCCACGCCGCCGGCGAGCTGCCAGCGCACGCGGTCGACGACGTCGGCGGCGTCGAACCAGCGCGGGTGCACCCAGGTCCGTTCGAGCAGGAGGTCGCGCTCGTCGACGATGCCCACCCGGATCGTGGTCGCGACGAGTCCGGCCGCGCGCAGCCGTGCGGCGAAGTCGTCGGCCGAACGGCGGAAGGCGAACGCCACCTGGTCGGCGCGGTCGAGCGGTGGCTCGAAGGACGCCTCGACCCGGAGCTCCGGCGGGACCGCCCGCGCTGCGACCTCGCGCGGGTCGCGACCGCCCGCCAGCCGGTGCAGGAACGCCCCGGCGACACCGAACCGGTCGCGCACCTGCTCGTCGCCGAGCGCGGCGAAGTCGCCGAGCGTGGCGATGCCGAGCCGCCCGAGCACCATCGCCAGGTCCGGGTCGCCGAGCACGCCCAGCGGCAGGTCCGCCAGGAACGGGGCCGAACCGCCGACCGGCACGATGCGCACCCGCTCCCCCGGGCGCACGGGACGCGACCGCGCTGCCTGTTCCGCCGCGAACGGGGTGTCCGCCACCCCGGCACGCACACCGGGCGCACCGTGGTCGGCGGCGATCCCGGCCAGCGTCGCCGCGGCCGCCCGCTCGCCGCCGTAGTAGCGCGCAGGCCCCCGGGAGCGCAGGGCGATCGTCCCCGGTCGCAGGACCTCGACCCCGGGGACCGCTTCCTCGATCGCACGGATGACGGGTTCGAACGCGCGGTGGTCGAGTGCGTCGTCGTAGGGCTCGACCACGAGTTCCGGGCAGCGCGCCTGGGCCTCGCGCACGCGGAGGCCCCGCACCACCCCCTGCTGCCGGGCACTGGCCGAGCTGGCGAACACCACCCCCTTCGCCACCAGGGCGAACGGGTGCTCGGGCGGCGACCCCGCGGCCCGGGCGGCGGCGATCACCGGCCAGTCCGGGCACCAGAGCACGATCGTGCGCGCAGGCGGTGGTTCCGGCAGGGCGCCGCCACGGGCCAGGGCATCGGCACGCACGGCCCCCGGCCCCGGCACCCCGGCGCCGGCGGTCCCCCTGGTCGTACCGCGCGGCGAGGCGGCACGGGCCCGTCCCCGCGGGCTCACGACGCCACCGCGACCGGGCGGAGCACCCGCGACTCCCCTGCGCCGTCGACGGCCGCGCTGCCGACGCCGCCCGGAGCGCCCGTGTCCGTCCCACCGGCCCGGGCGACCAGGGGCGCGGCGGGTCGCACCGCACCGTCCGCCGCCGGGAGCAGCAGGTCGGCGCTGACGGGTCGACCTGCTCCCGCGCGGCCGGACGCCGTCACCGTGGCACGCCGCTCCGCCAGGTACCCGTGGCCGTCGCCGATGCCGGTCCACACCGAGCCGCTCACCCGCAGCGTGACGTCGGCGCCCGGCCAGGTACCGAGGGCGACGAGCGCTCCACCGCGCTGCCGCAGCCGCGCGGACAGCCGCGAGACGTCGCCGGGCACGACCCGGCCGAGCGGTCGCGTCAGGACGATCTGCGCCACGTCGGCGAGGGCTGCGGTCACCGTGAGCCACTGGTCGCCCGGATCGGGCACGAGCACGAGTCGTTCGAGGTCGATGCCCATCGCCGCCGCCGCCTCGACCCCGAAGGACGGCACACCGACCACGGCGCACCAGGCCCCCTCGGCCGAGGCCGCCTGCAGCATGGTCATCGCGAGCAGCACGGACTCCTGCACGGCGTAGGAGCCACCGACCCGGATCGCGCCACCGGGCAGCAGCGACCGCAGGGCGTCGGCGGTGGGGAGCCCCTGGACGTCGACGCGGGGTGCTTCCATCTCGGACACTCGGGAGCGCAGCGACGTGATGCGTTCGAGCGCCGCCCGGGCGTCCCCCAGGTGGTCGACGCGCCGGGTCGGTCGGGACGCCCCGGAGCGGCCCCCGGGGCGAGCGGGACCGTCGGGCCCGGTCGCCCCCTCGGGCCCGGGCGACAGGAGTGCCGCCGCCGTCTGCATGCCCTCATATTCGAACATGTGTTCGATGATGTCAACCGGGTCCGACATCCGGTGGACAACGACTTCGAACACTTGTTCGACACGCCCGACCGGTGCTGGGACGCGGTCCCGACCCGCGCCCGGGCACCTCGCTCACCAGCGGGCCGAGACCCCCAGTGCTCCGAACACCGACCGGGTCTTCGTCTCGACCTCGTCCGCCTCGTCCGACGCGACCGAGGACCACGTCACCGCGCCTCCGGCCCCGAACGTCCGGAAGCGTTCCGCTCCCCGGTCGTCCAGCACCGTCACCAGTGTGCGGATGGCCACCGACAGGTCGACCGCACCGTCCGCGGAGAAGTAGCCCACGACCCCCGAGTACACGCCCCGCGGTGCCCCCTCGAGCCGGTCCGCGATCGCCATCGCGCTGATCTTCGGCGCCCCGGTCATCGATCCCGGCGGGAACGCAGCGCGCACGAGCGCTGCACGGGACGCCCCGGCCGGCAGCACGGCGGACACCGTCGACACGAGCTGGTGCACGGTCGCGTAGGTCTCGACGTCGCAGAGCCGCTCGACGTGCACCGACCCGGGCACCGCCGAGCGGAGCAGGTCGTTCCGCAGCAGGTCGACGATCATGACGTTCTCGGCGCGGTCCTTCGGGCTCGCCGCGAGCGCCGCGCGCGCCGTGGCGTCACGTCGCGGGTCCGGGTCACGCGGGCGCGTGCCCTTGATCGGCTCGGCAACGACCGTGCCGTCGGCACCGACCCGCAGGAACCGCTCCGGCGAGCGGCTCGCGACCCGCAGCGTGCCGAGTCGCAGGTAGGCACCGAACGGGACGGGGTCCGCCCGCCGCAGTCGCAGGTACTCGACCAGGTGCGGGTCCGTGGCGGGCGCGGGCAGGGCCTCCCGTCCGGATGTACCGACCGCGAAGGCGGTCGTGAGGCACACCTGGAACGCGTTCCCCTCACGGATCTCGGCGCGGCACGCCTCGACCGCTGCCTCGTACGCGTCGCGGGACACGCGCCCGTCCGCACCGGCCTGGAGGCCCGTGGTGCCGTCCGTCGCGTCGACGGACGGCCACCCCGTGTGCGGCCCCGCGAGCCACGCCCGGTTCGCCGCACTGGCCGTCGGTTCGTCGTCGGTCACCAGGGCGAGCGCCCAGGCACGACCGTCGGCGTGCACGACGAGCGCGCGGTCCACGAAGCGCATGTCGGCGTCCGCGTGTGCCGCGGCGCGGTCGGGGCCGCCGGACTCGCGACCGAGCTCGTACCCGAGGAACCCGACCCAGCCGAGCGCGAACCCGCAGCCCGGCACGGGGGCCTCGAGCGCCGGGGTCCGGGTCAGCAGGTCGTCGAGCACGGTGAAGGCGGCACGCGCCTCGGTGCGGGACGGCCCGAACCACCGCTGCGCAGCGGACGGGACCTCGAGCACCGCGTGTCGGTCCTCGTGCCGGAACCGCGTCGCGAACGGCCCGTCCGTGTGGGCGAGGACCGACCACCGGGCGCGTCCACGAGCGGCCTCCGGCGCACCCTCGGGCAGCCCGGAGTCGAGCCAGACGACGTCGGAGCCGGTGGCAGCCGCCAGCGCACCGAGGTCCGGGGCGACGTCGAGGCGACGCGCGAGGACCCGCGCTCGGGTCAGACCGCGGCGATCGTCCACGAAGCGGCGTGTGCGGCACCGGGTGCGAGCACGACGAGCCCGGACTCCTCGCCAGCGTTGAAGGCGTCCGGCGCGCAGGTCATCGGTTCGACCGCGAGGCCGACGCGGTGGTACTCCGGCACGACGTGGTCAGCGGTGTGCACCTGCGCCCAGCCGCACTCCGGCCCGAAGGACACCCGGACCCCGTGGCCGTCCGCCGCGGTGAGCACGATCGTCGCCAGCCCGTCGCCGTTCCGGTCGAACCCGGTGAACGCGTGGTCGATGAAACGGTCGCCGATCGCGGTCGCGGTGCGCAGGTCGAACTCGTCGTGCACGGGGGCGGTGCCGGTCGGCACGAGACGGTCCTCGGTGACCTCGAGCACCTCGGCGGCGGGCAGGGTGAGGGTCCAGTCGTCGACGCGACCGGCGCCGGCGACGAGGTACGGGTGCGGCCCGGTCCCCCACGGCGCCGCGTCCCCACCGGTGTTCGTCCCGGTGACGGTCGTGTGCAGCCCGTCGGCGTCGACGCGGTACTCGACGAGCACCTCGACGCGGTACGGGTACCCCTCCTGCGCGGGGACGGTCGTGGCGAGCACGGCACGGTCGGGCTCGTGGGCCACGATGCGGAAGTCGGTCCAGGCGACGAGGCCGTGCAGCGCGTGGTGCCGCTTCGGTTCGGTCAGGGCGAGCTCGTGGTCCTGTCCGCCGAAGGTGTACCGGCCGTCGACGACCCGGTTCGGCCACGGGGCCAGGACGGCGCCGCGGAAGGCCGGACGGACCTCGTCGGCGGCGAACGGGACGACCAGGTCGCGTCCGTCGGCGCGGAGTGTCCGGAGCGACGCCCCGACCGAGGCGATCTCGGCGGTGTACCCGCCGGCGGTGATCGTCAGGGCGGACCCGGACAGCGGGGATCCGGCCAGGTGGGGACCGGTCGGCTGGGGACCGGCCACGGGGGCGTCGTTGCTCATGCGCAACAGCGTACTGGGGTGCGGCGGCCCGGAACGACGAAGCCCCGCCGGGGGGTCCGGCGGGGCTTCATCGTGTTCTTCGGTGGATCTGAGGGGACTCGAACCCCTGACCCCCTGCATGCCATGCAGGTGCGCTACCAGCTGCGCCACAGACCCAGATCGTGTTGCTCCGTGCCCCCGTTCCCGGCGGCACCATGAAAGCGTACACCACGCGAACGCCGGGTGACGAAATCGTCTCCGCCACCCGGGCGCGTCGCGTCTACGCCGTGTGGTCGACGGGCAGCTCGAGCGGGATCGTCGGGCAGTCCGACCAGAGGCGCTCGAGCGAGTAGTACTGACGGTCTTCCTCGTGGAAGACGTGCACGACGATGTCGCCGAAGTCGATGAGGACCCAGCGACCCTCGGTCCGGCCCTCGCGTCGGAGCGGCTTGGCGCCGGCAGCGATCAGACGGTCCTCGACCTCGTCCGCGATGGCGAGCACGTTGCGCTCGTTCCGGCCGGTCGCGAGCAGGAACACGTCGGTGAGCTGCAGCGGCCCGGTCACGTCGAGGGCGACGAGGTCTTCGGCCTGCTTCGCGTCGGCCGCCTGGGCGGCGATCTGCACGAGTTCCAGTGCGCGTGAGGAGGCGGTCACGGAGTCCTTCCGGTCGTCGGCACCGCGCTCTGCGGGTCCGTGTGGTGGGTCCTGATCATAGGCCACCCCGCCGACAGCGGCCAGGCCGGTGGGCCGGGTCGGGCGACGGGGCGACGTTCGACGAGGGGTCGGCGGGCGGTCAGCCGCCGAGGTGGGTGGTGAGCAGGGCGACGATGATGACCCCGGCGGCCGCCAGACCGACGGCGCCGACGGTGACGCCGAGGATGACCGGGGTCCGGGACTCCTTCGGCTTCGCGGCGGCGAGCACGACCTGACGGGTGGACGTGTGGCTCGACACCGCACGGCTCGCCCGGACGGGGCTCGCGTCCGTCTCCGGCTGCTCGTCGTGCTGCTCGAGCAGACGGTCGACCTCGGACCCGTCGATCGGTCGGTGTGACCCGGTGGAGGACAGCGATGCGGGCAGGTCGATCGAACCGGTCAGGATGACCTCACCCGTGGCGTTCAGGGCCCCGGTCGGGTCGGCCAGCGCCGAGTTCGGCAGCACGATCGAGTTGGTGTCCTGCACCGCGACGCGGCGCGTGCCCGTCACGTCGTGCACCTCGGCGTCACCGGCGTCCCGCGCCTGCTGGGTCCAGTGACCGGCCGGCGGTTCGAAGGCCGTCGTGACCGGCTTCGGCTCGGGGCTCCGACGGAACGCGGCGGGGACGCGGGGGGCGTCACCGACGGCGTCGGCACCGTCGTCGGGACGGGAGTCCGTCGCCGGCGTCGGGCGCTGGATCGGGACCTCGTTCGTGTCGTCGTCGAGCGACAGCGGGAAGACGACGGGCGTCGAGGACGAGGCCATCGGCGCCGACGACGGCGACACTCGGGCAGCATCGTCGTCCGCGGCACCGTCCGAGCGCCGTGCGTCGTCGTCGGTCTGGCGGTCGTCGGTGGCCTGGCCGTCGTCGGTGGCCCGGGCGTCGTCGGTGGTCGGGGCGTCGTCGGTCTCCGGCGGCGCCCAGGTCGTGCGGTGGCGTCGGGGTTCCTCGGCGTGCGCCGCGGCCTCGCTCAGGGGCTCGATCGCGTCCGGGGAGCCGTCGGCCTCGGTCGCCTGGGCCACCGCAGCGGCGTCGAGCATCTCGGTCTCGGCAGCAGGCTCCTGACCGGGTGCGTCCGTGGCGTCGCCGGTCCGGTCCGTCGCCTCGGAGGCGTCGACGACCGGGGTCGGGGCGAGCGGGACCTGGGCGGACCGGACCGGGTCCTGCGCCGAGGTCGGACGATCCGCGGACGCCGGGACCGGACGCGGCGGGGTCGACGACCCGCGGTCTGCCGAGGCCGGGCGCGGACGCTCGGTGTCCTGGTCGAGGTGACCGACCGACCCGATGACGTCCTGGACGGTGCGGTCGGAGGACTGCGGGGTCGGCGCGCGCAGCGGCACGGGCTGCACCGCCTGCCCCTCGGCCTCGCGCATCAGGCGGAGCTGACGACGGGTGAGGCCGCCGGTCCCCGGCACGATCTCCGTCGCCGAGGCCGGAGCCGGGGTGAGCGGGAACACCGCGCCGGCGGGCTGCGGGGCAGGAGCGGAGTCGCCGGAGGTGGGACGGGCTGCCGACTGCGCGGGGCCGCTCGGCGACGGCGCGACGTGCGAGCCCGGTCGACGAC
Organism: Curtobacterium sp. 179-B 9B NHS; assembly: GCF_045370965.1. NCBI lineage: Bacteria > Bacillati > Actinomycetota > Actinomycetes > Micrococcales > Microbacteriaceae > Curtobacterium > Curtobacterium sp. 179-B 9B NHS. Next base: position 6,370 of record NZ_JBIQDQ010000029.1, on the reverse strand, counting down.
GGGCCTCGGGCTGGTCGGACGGTGCTGCGACGGTCGGCGGCGGGGTGACCGGCTGCCCGCCGGCTGCGGCGGCACGCTCCCGCTCGCGCGCCTCACGCCGCGAGAGAGGCGGCTGCGCGTCGGACGAACTCATGCAACGCTCCGATACAGGTGGTGCTTGGAGATGTACTGGACGACCCCGTCCGGGACCAAGTACCACACGGGGTGGCCGCGCCTGACCCGGTCGCGGCAATCCGTCGAGGATATCGCCAGTGCAGGGACTTCGAGCAAGCTCACGTCTCGTTCGGGGAGTCCGGTGATGCTCAGATCGTGGCCCGGACGGGTGACCGCGACGAAGTGTGCGAGGTCCCAGAGGCCATCATGATCCTTCCAGTCGAGGATCTGCTGAACGGCGTCCGCGCCCGAGATGAAGACGAGCTGCGCATCCGGTCGCTGGTCACGTAGGTCGCGGAGCGTGTCGATCGTGTAGGTGGGCCCCGGACGGTCGATGTCGACCCGGCTGACCGTGAACATCGGGTTCGACGCCGTCGCGATGACCGTCATCAGGTACCGGTGTTCGGCGTCGGTGACGTCCGACTTCATGTACGGCTGACCGGTGGGGACGAAGACGACCTCGTCCAGGTCGAAGGCGCGCGCGACCTCGGACGCCGCCACGAGGTGCCCGTGGTGGATCGGGTCGAACGTGCCGCCCATCACGCCGATGCGTGGGCGCCCCGTGCTCTCGAGCATCGAGCGGCGTGTCAGAGCTTGGTGTGACCGAACTCGTCGACACCCGTCTCGTGGTGGCGGGTGGCCTCGAACTTGTGCGAGTGACGGTACGCGACGTCGCGGAAGCTCCAGGTGACGAACCCGAGGAACGTGAAGAACAGCGCGCCGCACATCGGGAAGACGAACGCGGGCACCCCGGAGGCGTGCTCAGCAGCTTCTGCGAGGAAGGTCATCGGTCCGGTGCTCCGTTCGATCGGGTGGGAAGTCGCGGCCCAGTCTAGCCGCGGATCTGTCCGTGCCCGCGCACGATCCACTTGGTGCTGGTGAGCTCGGGCAGTCCCATCGGGCCGCGCGCGTGCAGCTTCTGCGTCGAGATGCCCACCTCGGCGCCGAAACCGAACTCGCCGCCGTCGGTGAAGCGCGTCGACGCGTTCGCCATCACCACCGCGGAGTCGACCTCGGCCAGGAAGCGCTCGGCCGTGTCGACGTCGTCGGTCACGATCGACTCCGTGTGGTGCGTCGACCACCGCGCGATGTGCGCCATCGCCGCGTCGACGTCGGGCACGACCCGGATCGACAGGTCCAGGTCCATCGACTCCGTCGCCCAGTCCGCATCGGTCGCGCGGAGCACGCCGGGGACGATGGTCCGGGTGGCGTCGTCGCCGCGCAGGGTCACGCCGGCGGCTCGGAGGCGGTCGGCCAGCACCGGCAGCAACCGCTCGGCAGCCGCCTCGTGCACGAGCAGCGTCTCGAGGGCGTTGCAGACACTCGGCCGCTGGACCTTGCTGTTCAGCACGATGTCGACCGAGCGCTCCAGCGGTGCCGACGCATCGAGGTACACGTGCACCACGCCCGCACCGGTCTCGATCACGGGCACCTGCGACTCGGTCACGACGGTCTGGATGAGCGAGGCACTCCCCCGCGGCACCAGGACGTCCACGAGCCCGCGAGCACGCATCAGGTCGGTCGCCCCCTGGCGCCCGAACTCGTCGATCGTCTGCACGAGGTCCGCCGGCAGCCCCACCGAGGCCACCGCCCCGCGGATGCGCTCGACCAGTTCGGCGTTGGTGCGCTGCGCTGCAGATCCGCCACGGAGGACGACGGCGTTGCCGCTCTTCAGCGCGAGCGCGGCGATGTCGACGGTCACGTTCGGGCGCGCCTCGTAGATGGCCCCGACGACCCCGAACGGCACGCGGACCTGGGTGAGCTGGAGTCCGTTCGGCAACCGGGACCCGCGGACGAGGTCGCCGACCGGGTCCGGCAGTCCCACCACGTGCTCGACCGCCCCGGCGAGGGCGTCGATCCGTGCGGTGTCGAGGCGCAGGCGGTCGAGCAGACCGGAGGAGAGCCCGCCGTCCTCGCCCGCGACGAGGTCTCCGTGGTTCGCCGCGACGATGGCGTCCGTCCCGGCACGCAGGGCGACCGCGACGGCGCGCAGTGCCTGGTCCTTGACCGCCGTGGTCGCCGTCGCGAGCGCCGTCGAGGCGGCACGCGCCGCGACCAGCTTGTCGGTGAGGGTGGGGGCGGTGACGGTCGGCGACATGGTCCGATACTAGGTCGGCCGCCGGGCTCGTGACGCTGGTGGGGTCATGCCTGTGGAGACGGCCGGGAGGCGCGACTCCGGTGCAGGACTCGGCTCAGGTCCGCGAGTGTCCGGCACCGCTCGCGATCCTGCCGCCGTGGCGGAGCGTGCCGCGGTGGGACGCCGCCGTCGGCGCGGGACGGTCCGGTGCCGCCGAGACGGACCCGCTTCCGGCGGCGTCTCACCCGCTCCGCGGCGTCTCGACCGAACGCCGACGTCTCGACCGCAGGCCGACGTCGCGGGCCGGCACCGTGCCTCCAGGCCGACCGAGTCCCGTCAGCGCCGCGGCGCCGCGTGGAACCAGGTGCCGACGTGCTCCCCGGCCAGTGCCCGGTCGACGAGCGCGGTCCCGGTGACGAGCACCGACGTCCCCGCCTCGGCCGCGAGCCGGGCCGCGGCGACCTTCGTGCCCGCTCCGCCGGTCCCGACGCCGGCCGCCCCGACCGACCCGAAGGTCACGCCGGCGAGCTCGTCGCCGAACGGGACCTCGTCGATGGGCTCGGCCCCCGGGTGCTCCGGCGGACGGGTGTAGAGCGACGCGACGTCGGACAGCAGCACGAGCGCGTCGGCCCCGAGGAGCCGCGCGACGAGGGCCGCGAGCCGGTCGTTGTCCCCGAAGCGGATCTCGTGGGTGGCGACCGTGTCGTTCTCGTTGACGATGGGGAGCACCCGCAGCGCGAGCAACCGGTCGACCGCCCGCTGCGCGTTCACCCGGTGCGTCGGGTTCTGCATGTCCCCCGCGGTGAGGAGCACCTGTGCCGCGACGATGCCGTGCCGGTCGAGCTCCTTCTGGTACCGGAACATGAGCACGTTCTGCCCGGTCGCGGCCGCTGCCTGCTGGGTCGCCAGGTCCTCGGGGCGTCCCTCGAGCCCGAGGAACGGGAACCCGGTGGCGATGGCACCGGAGGACACGAGCACGACCTCGGTGCCACGCGCATGTGCCGCGGCCAGGGCGTCCACGAGCGCGGCGATCTGCCCGGTGTTGTCACCGCTGACCGACGACGACCCCACCTTGACGACGAGCCGACGCGCACGCGGCACGTCCTGCCGCCGGCTGACGGGCCCGAGGTCGGTGCGTGCGCGCGCGTCGGTCATGCGTCGGTCAGTCCTGGTCGTCCCGGTCGTCGTCGGCCCACAGGCCGGACACGCGCTCCTGCTCGAGCTCGGCGCGCGCAGCCGCCTTGGCGTCCATGCGCTCGAAGTACTCCTCGCGGCGCTCGTTGCGCGTCGGGCGCGACGATCCGCCGACGCGGGCGTCCGTGCCGCGGGCGCTCGTGATGAGCTCGGCGGTCGACGTCAGCGTGGGCTCCCAGTCGAACACCATGCCGCCGTCCCCGCCGATGACGACGGTGGACCCGGCGACCGCTCCGGCCTTGAACAGGCCGTCCTCGACGCCGAGCTTCGCGAGCCGGTCGGCCAGGTAGCCGATCGCCTCCTCGTTCGTGAAGTCGGTCTGGGTGACCCAGCGCTCCGGCTTGTCGCCCCGGACGCGGTAGAAGCGGTGCTCCTCGCCGCCCTCGGCGCGCACGGTGAAGGGCTTCTCGTTGACGGCCTTCGGGCGGAGGACGATGCGCTCCTGCTCGGGCGCGGCGGGACGATCGGCACGCGCCTGCTCGACGACCTCGGCCAGGGCGAACGTCAGCTCGCGCAGACCCTTGCGGGACGCGGTCGAGATCGGGAACACGCGGTAGCCGCGCTCCTCGAGCTCGGCGGTGACGAAGTCGGCGAGCTCGGCTGCCTCGGGCACGTCGACCTTGTTGAGCGCGACGAGCTGCGGACGCTCGAGGAGCGGGGTCTGGCCCTCCGGCACCGGGTAGCGCTCCAGCTCGCCGAGGATGACGTCGAGGTCGGAGAGCGGGTCGCGGCCCGGGTCGAGCGTGGCGCAGTCGATGACGTGCAGGAGCGCCTCGCAGCGCTCGACGTGCCGGAGGAACTCGAGGCCGAGGCCCTTGCCCTCCGACGCGCCCTCGATCAGGCCCGGGACGTCGGCGACGGTGAAGCGGACCTCGCCCGACTCGACGACGCCGAGGTTCGGCGTCAGGGTCGTGAACGGGTAGTCGGCGATCTTCGGCTTCGCGGCGGAGATCGCGGCGATGAGCGAGGACTTGCCGGCGCTCGGGAACCCGACCAGGGCGACGTCGGCGATCGTCTTCAGCTCGAGGCTGACGTCGCCGGTCCACCCCGGGGTGCCGAGCAGCGCGAAGCCGGGGGCCTTGCGCTTCGTGGTCGCGAGCGCGGCGTTGCCGAGACCGCCCTGACCGCCGGGGGCCACGACGACGCGCATGCCGGGCTCGGTCATGTCGGCGAGGACCTCGCCGTCCTCGTCGTGCACCACGGTGCCGATCGGGACGGGGAGCTCGAGGGTCTCGCCGCTGACACCGCTGCGCATGTCGCCCATGCCCGGCTGGCCGTTCTTCGACGAGCGGTGCGGCGAGCGGTGGTAGCCGAGCAGGGTCGTCACCTGCGGATCGGCGACGAGGACGATGTCCCCGCCGTCACCGCCGTTGCCGCCGTCCGGGCCGGCGAGGGGCTTGAACTTCTCACGGCGGACCGACACGCAGCCGTTGCCGCCGTTCCCCGCGGTGAGGTGCAGGGTCACGCGGTCGACGAAGGTCGCCATGGGTCCACTCCTGGTTCTGACTCGAGCGCGCGGACGGTACCGCGGCGCTCGAGGTCGTGCACGAAAGAACGGGAGGGGCGGGCACGTGGCCCGCCCCTCCCGCAGAGTCTGTCGTCGCTGGTGTTACGCGTTGACGATGTTGACGACCTTGCGGCCGCCCTTGGTGCCGAACTCGACCGAACCGGCCGAGAGGGCGAACAGCGTGTCGTCGCCACCGCGGCCGACGTTGGCGCCCGGGTGGAAGTGGGTGCCGCGCTGGCGGAGGATGATCTCGCCGGCGTTGACGACCTCGCCACCGAAGCGCTTCACGCCGAGGCGCTGTGCGTTCGAGTCACGACCGTTGCGAGTGGAGCTCGCACCCTTCTTGTGTGCCATCTTCTACTCCCGCCTTACGCGATCGAGGTGATCTTGACACGGGTGAGCTCAGCGCGGAAGCCCTGGCGCTTCTTGTACCCGGTCTTGTTCTTGAACTTCTGGATGACGACCTTCGGGCCGCGGAGGTCCTCGAGCACCTGGGCGGTGACGGTCACGTTCGCGAGCTCGGAAGCCGCCGACGTGATCTTGTCACCGTCCACGAGGAGCACCGGGGCGAGGTCGATGTTGCCCTTGTCGTCGGCCTTGGCACGGTCGATCGTGAGGATCGTGCCGACCTCGACCTTCTCCTGACGGCCGCCGGCGCGCACTACTGCGTAAACCACGTGGAATTCCTTACGTACTCTGCTTGAGGGAAGTCTCGGGTGCCCACTTCTGCACGAGCGGCTCCCGGAGGCCGGGCCCGATCGGCGACGCAGGCAGAACGGCCCGCTGACACCAGGGATCGAGAATACTCGATCCCCCCGGGTCCGGTCAAACGGCGACACACGTACGATGACTCGCGTGACCGTGCTGATCGACCCGCCGACGTGGCCCGCCCACGACACCGTCTGGTCGCACCTCGTCAGTGATGCATCCTACGACGAACTCCACGCCTTCGCCGAACGGGCCGGGATCCCCCGCCGCGCGTTCGACCACGACCACTACGACGTACCGCGTTCCCGCTACGACGAACTCGTGGCTGCGGGCGCGACGGCGGTGACCGGGCGCGAGCTGGTGCTCCGGCTCATCGCGAGCGGCCTGCGGGTGGCGCAGCGCGACAAGCGCGGTCGGCACCGGCACGCGCACTGACCGTCCGCGCAGGCCGCGCGGACGGTCGGCGACACGCCCCTCCCGTGGCGCGTCGCACGGGTCCGCGGCGCGACGGCCGGGAGGCGCGCCCCGCCGCAGCGACGCCGCGTCGCGCCCGGTGGACCACCCGGAGCACGCGGGGTCGCCGCGGTCCCGTCGACCCTGGCACGACGATCGATGCGACCCGCCGCAGCGTGCGGTCGGCAGCCGCCTGCCACAGCGGACGGCAGCAGCGGGAGGCCGGGCGCCGGACGCCGGACGCCGGCAGCCGCCGGTCGCCGGCAGCCCCCGGCCGG
>NZ_JBIQDQ010000028.1:0-26637 GCF_045370965.1 Curtobacterium sp. 179-B 9B NHS | reverse complement strand
CGCCGGGGGTCCCGGTGGCGCTGGCGGTCCCCGTGCTCTTGGGGACCCCGTCCCCCGGACGCCGGCCGCCCCCTGACGCGACCGGGCGTGCGGTGGCCGGACGGGAGGCGCACGGCGGCGCCGCGCCGCGCCTCCCGTCCGACGAGTGGGCAGGACACGCCGCGCGCAGGCCGCCGAACGGGCTTGATCCGTCGTCCGCCGGATTCGACTGTGACAGATCTCGCCCGCTCGCGGATGGAGCCCTGGTCACCGCCCCGACCCGCACCCGTCGCCGGCGCCAACCGCGGTCGCACGACGTGCCGTCCGCTGCCGATCCGGTGGCAGGGCCTGCCGTCGCGTCGGGAGGTGAGCGGCAGGTCGTGCGACCAGGACCTGCCTCCGAGTACCCGCCTGCCGCGCCGGCCGACCGGCCGCAGCGCCGCAGCGCCGCAGCGCCGCGGCGCCTACGCCCGGGCGATCTCCGTGACGGACGAGTGGCCCGTGTCGGGGTGCTTCCGCATCGACAGCAGGCGCTCCATCGACGGCTCGAGTGCGGTGACCTTGTCGAGCGGCGCGCTCACCACGAGCTGGAACCCGAGCCGGAGCCACGCCGTCACGGCACGCCCGGCGAACTCCGAGTCCGCCTTGATGAACGCCTCGTCGAGGAACACCGGCGCGAACCGGGGCCGCGGCCGGGTCTCGTCGCCGAGCTGGTAGCGCAGCGCCGCACCCACGATGAACGCCACCAGCTCCTGCGTCTCGCCACCCGACTTGTCCCCGAGCGAGGAGTACACGCCGAGGTCGTTGCCCTCGGGGTCGTACCGCACGGCCGTGATCTCCATGTGCCGGCGGACGTCGAGCACGGCGTCGCGCTGGGTCGTCCGTCCACGTGCTGCGGCCGGGTCGGGGCGGATGACCGCCATGAACCGACGCAGGCGGCGGAAGCGGGTCTCGAGCACGTCGTCGGTCAGCTCGGTGTCGACCGACGCCGACAGCGCGCGGAGCTCCCGTCGGAAGGCGGTGACGTCCTCGCGGGTGACCCGGCGGATCTGGATCTTCAGGCGGTCCCTGTTCGCACCGAACGGCAGCTCGCGCAGGATCTCGTTGACCGGTTCGAGCCGTTCCTCGATCTCGACGACCGCGCGGTCGAAGGCACCGGCGAGCGGGACGAGGTCCTCGCCGCTCCACTGCGACAGCCGCCGACGCCACTCGCTGCGGCGCGCGTGCAACCCGGTCGCGAGGATCTGGTCGAGGATCGCGTGGTAGTCGGGGTACGACGCGACACCGGTGCCGAGGTTCGGGTCGGGCCAGGCGTCCTGGTACCGCTGGAACGTCAGCGTGAGCGCGGTCGAGGCGGCGGCGGCGCCGTCGAGCGCCTGGGCGAGCCGTTCCTCGAGCCGGCGTCGCAGTCGGCGCGCGGCGTCGTCGAACCCGTCGATGCCGTCCGGGGCGCCGACCTCCTCGAACGTCTCGGCGAGCAGCCGGGACTGCTCGTCGTCCGGCAGCGACTCCGGGGTGTCCTCGAAGCGGGCGAGGATCTCGGCCGCGGCGTCCTGGCCGTCGACGAGCACCGCGTGGCGTTCCTCGAGCCGCGTGACGGAGAGCCGTGCACCGGCTCGACGGTCGGCGGCTTCGTCCAGGGCGCGACGGAGCCGGGCCACCGACTCGCGCAGGGTCCGGAGTCCGTCGTCGGCGGCGAGCAGCGCCTGCCGCTCGGCGTCGAGCCGCGCCAGGGACTCGTCGAGCCCGGCGACGTCGATGCCGTCCCAGGTGGTGTCGACGACCTGCTGGTGTGCGGCGCGCAGGGCGTCGAGGGTCGCGATGTCCTGCGCGACGTCGGTGCGTCGGGCCTCGAGCGTCGCGAGGTCCTGCGCGATCGCGGCGAGCTCCCGCTCGACGGAGGCCATCCGGGCCTCGTTCGTGAAGCCGATGACGTTCGACTGGCGTCGGTCGCCGTGCGCGCCGCGACGGCCGTCCCGGAGCTGACCGGACGGGGTCACGCGGCGGCCGCCACCGCCGAGCTCGGCGGCGGAGTCGACGCACCGCGCGTCGATCCGGTCGGACTCGATGCGTTCGCGGACCCAGGTGCTGAACGGGGAGTCCTTGATGGTCAGCTTGCCGGAGACCATCGCCGGGTCGCCGTCGAGGTCGAGGTGCGGGCCGGTGGGCACGCCCTCGAACTGCACGCGGACCGGGAGCTGGAGCGCGTCGATCGCCTCGCTGAAGGACGACAGCTGGTCCTCGTCGACGAGCAGCGTGCGCGCGACGGGTGCCAGCACGGACTCGATGGCCGTCCGCCAGTGCTCCTCGGCCGGGAGCACGTCGAGCAGCTCGGCGACGAACGGCAGCGCGTCGGGGGAGATGCCGGCGGCCCGGGCCATCGCCAACCGCGCCTCGTGCATCGGCAGCGGCATCGCGCCCTGCCGGTGCTCGAGTGAGCGGCGCTCCTGGCGCAGGGTCCGCTCGCGGTCGAGGAGCGGGTACTCCTCGCGCGTCAGGGCGTCCCGACGGTCGTCGAGCTCGGCGCGTGCCGTCGCGTACGACCCGAGGAACGCGTGCGACGCCGCCTGCGCCTCGGTGAACGTGCGCTCGGAGGTGAGCCTCAGTCCGAGCGCGGTGGTGCGCTCGTCGAAGGTCGCGCGCGCCCGGGCGACCACGTCGCGCTCCCGGATCCGGCGGTCGATGCGGTCCTCGAGCTGCGCGAGGGCGTTGCCGCCCTGGTCGCGGAGGCGTCCCTCCGCCTCGCGGAGCTCGACCTCGACGGCGGCGTGCCGGGCCTCGGTCGCAGCGACGTCGGCCCGGGCTGCGGTGCGCTCGCGTGCGTTGCGTTCGACCTCGGCGTCGAGCAGGGCACGCTTCCGCGATGCCGTCCAGTGCGCGAACGGCGAGACCTCGGCGCCGGTGGCGATGCCGTCCAGGGCGTCCGCCGCGGCCCGCGACCGGGCGATCTCGTCGTGCAGCTCGACGATGGGGGAGAGGATGCGGACCTTGCGCTCCTCGGTGTCCATCGCCTCGTACGCCTCGTCGAGCGCGGAGAAGTGCGCGAGGGCGCGGTCGGCCGCCTCGTACGTCCCCGGGGTCTCGAGCACGAGCGACTTGTAGAGCGCGTCGACCGTGGGCAGGTGCTGCCCGGCCTGGATCCGCGCGAGCAGGCGCATGGCCCGGTTGCCGCCACCGGAGTCGCCGATCCCGAGCCGTGTCTGGAGCGTGTACGCGAGCTCCTGGTAGGTGTCCCGCACGACGAGCCCCGGCACACGCCCGGACAGCTCGAGGTGGTGGAAGCGCGACGGCACGAAGTCCTCGAGCCGGCGGAGGTCGAACGTGTCGTCGACCGTCGCCATGGTCATCTGGATGTCGCCGACGCCCCGCGCCCGCTTCGGCACGAGGTACGCCCGCAGCACCGTGAAGCGCCGCTCGTCGTCGTTCCGGAAGGTCACGGCGACGGCGCCCCAGGTGGTCTGGTCGTCGCCGCGCAGGTTCACGTCGCGCAGGGCGCCCGTCTCCGGGTCGCGGCGGGTGTCCACCTTGCCGCGCAGGTACGTGAGCAGGTTCCGCTGGTCGGCGCTCCGCGCACGCCCGGTGGTCGCGTCGTTCGAGGCGCCGTTGAACGGCACGTCGGACGGCATCATGACGGCGAGGTAGGCGTCCATCAGGGTCGACTTGCCGGTGCCGGAGGCGCCCGAGATCAGCGTCGCGGTCCCGGACAGCTCGACCTGACGGTGGCCGTGGAAGCCGCCCCAGTTGACGACCTGCATCGACTCCGCCCGCCACTGCGCGACGGTGTCGAAGAGCGCCGGCAGGGCGCCGGTGTCGATCGCGGTGTCGGTCATGCGTCCGTCTCGCCTTCGTCGTCGGGGTCGGTCTGCTCGGCCGGGAGGCCCGTCACGGCTCCGTCCGTCGGCGCACCGCCGTCGGTGGTCGCGTCGCGGAGCCACCGGTCCAGTTCGCGGAGCTGCTCCAGGGGGAGCAGGACCTCGACGACACTGGCCACGCGGAAGCGGTCGGGGTCGGTCGTGCGGATGAGGATGCGCGCGGTCACGAGTCGCTCGACGGCCTTCGCGACACGGGACTCGTCCCGGGTGCGGTCGGTGGTCGCCGGCAGGAAGCCGGACACGTGCCCGATGATCTCGGACCGGTCGACCACGACCTGGTCGAGGCCCGGCCGGGCGTCCGCGCGGAGGCGCATGCGCAGGTAGACGAGGACGATCGTCTCCTCACGCGTCCACGGCACGTCACGCAGCAGCGTCGGGAAGGCCCGGCGCTGGCTCTCGGACCGTGCCTGGCGCTTCCAGGCGACCTCGCGGTCGCGGTCGACGTGCAGTTCGAGGAAGAGGTCGTTCAGCCGCGACCGGAGCTGGTGCTCACCGTCGGTGATCGCGCGCCACTCGTCGGCGTGCGTCCGCGCGCTCACGTAGGTGTGGCGGAGCAGCGCGACCAGGGCGCGGCGCTGCGGCTCGTCGAGCCGGCCCTCGTCGCCCTCGAAGAGGGCGAAGCTCGACTCGTCGCGTTCCTCGTCCTCGTCGTGACGCTCGTCGAGGACGAGGTCGGAGCCCTCGGGGTCCGTCTCGTCGACGGGAGCCGTCGTGGTGTCGCTCACCGTGCCTCCAGGCCGTTGTCGTCGTCGTGCTGGTCGTCCGCCCCTGCGCCGGTCAGGGACGCCGAGGGCATGTGGAAGGTGACCGTCTCGCCGTCCGGTCGCACCGTGCGGTGCGGGACCAGGTGGGTGGCGGTCTCGAAGTCGTCGTTGCCGGTGAGCAGGTGCGCGAGGCCGAAGAGCTCGACCGGACGGCGCTGCTCGGGCGGCAGCGCGTGGAAGGCCGAGACGCTGTCCGGGGCGCTGCGGAGCGCGGCGCGGAGCTCGGCGAGCAGCGGTCCGCCGTGGCGGCGCAGCGACTCCACGTCGAGTTCCTCGAAGACGTCGTCGTCGGGCTCCTCGATCGGCGGTGGCACCGCCTCGTTGTCGGGGTCGTAGAAGCGCTCGCGCAGGGTGCCGACCTCGGCGGTCGCGGGGAGCAGTCCGAGCGGGACGCGGTCGCGGGCGGACCCCGAGTCGATCCACGCGGCGAGCCCGCGGTTCACCGAGCGGAGCACCGCGTCGAGCTCACGGTCGCGGACGACGTCGTGGGCCACGATCTGGTCGCGGAGCGTCGCGGTGAGCTGGCGTCGCTGGGCGAGCACGTCCTCGATGCCCTGGCGCAGGATGCTCACCGTGTTGCGGAACGCCCGGCGCTCGCCCGCCCCGAGGGACTCGGCGAAGGGGTGCGCGAGGATCGTCGCGATGTCGTCCCGGAGCCGGAGCAGCAGGGCGTCGTCGCGCAGAAGCTCGAACGCGCCCTCGAACGCCCGACCCTCGGGAGTCGCCTGCATGAGGTCGTCCGTCCGGGCCAGGTAGTCGTCGAGGATCTCGCCGATCGGACGGACCTCCTGCCGGAAGTCCTCGACGATCGAGCGGTGCATCGTCGCGACCGCCTCCTCGACGCGCTTGAAGTCGCTGGGCAGCTGCCGGATGAGGTCGGCCACGTTCGTGTAGCCGTCGTGCATCCGGGCGTCGTCGACCTCGGTGACCTCGCCGCGGGCGATCCGCTCGCGTTCGGCCTGCAGCTCCGCGATCTGGGCGTCGATGCGACGGACCTGCACGTCCGGGTCCGGCTCCGCGCTGGCCGCCCAGCGGTGCACGGCCTCGACGATCATCGCCAGGCGGCTCTCGCTGATGAGCGCCCGGTCGGCGCTCAGGGCGTCGACGAGGTTCAGTGCCTCGAGGGCGTGGCTCGTCAGCGAGTACTGCTCGTCGCCGTCGGGGGAGTTCGAGCGGACCAGCCACTGCGCCGCCACCCAGTCGCGACAGAGCGCGCGGCCGTTCGGGCGGGCGTCGGCCTCGTTCTCCCCGTGTTCGCTCGCGGGGACGCGGGCACCGGTGGACTGCAGACGGGCGACGTGCTCCTCGACCTGCAGGTGCATGCGGTCGGCCGGGACGTACTGCACGTCACGGTCGAACACCGTGCGGAACACCGCGATGACGGCGGCGCTCGTCGGGCGGGACATCAGCCGGAGGGTCGGGCGGTCGAGCACCGCGCGCACGCGGGAGAACTCGAGGTCGACGTCGGTCATGGGTCCTTGCTCGCTGGTGTGTCGTGACGGTCCGGGCCGAGGAACGAGAAGAGCCCGACGCGTGTGCGCCGGGCTCTGCTCGGGTGTTCTTCAGGCCCTGAATGGGCACGTGGGCGATACCAGACTCGAACTGATGACCTCTTCGGTGTGAACGAAGCGCGCTACCAACTGCGCCAATCGCCCCCTGCACTTGCGTGCCAGTCGATAGTAGCGGACGTTCGGGCCTGCACCGAACACGGCGCGTCACCCGGGTGTGGCGCGGGCGCTCTCGGTGCCTGGTGCCTGGTGCCTGGAGCGTCGTGCTCGTGCGTGGTGCGAGTGCTCGTGTGTGGTGCTCGTGCTGATGCGTGCTGGCGCCGGGTGGGAACGGGTGTACCTGATGGGAACGGGCGTACCTGGTGCTCCGCGACGACCAGGTTCGCCCGTTTCCACAGAGCACCGCGGCCGTCATGGGAAAGAACGGGCACTCGAAAGCCCCGCGATCCGCATGAATGCGGGGGACACGCCCGGTGAACGAGGAGGATTTTGGCGGAAGGCGTCCGGTTCGTATAGAGTTCTTCTCGTCGCCGCGACAGCGGAGAGACAAGAGCGGCCCTCGGGTCGCCGGAATGCGGATGTGGCGCAGTGGTAGCGCATCACCTTGCCAAGGTGAGGGTCGCGAGTTCGAATCTCGTCATCCGCTCGAGTGTGGGAGTCCCCGGACGACCACGACTCACCAGAGGGTATCCCACCGTTCGGGTACTCACGGAGACGTGAACCTCGATGGTGGGGTGGCCGAGAGGCTAGGCAGCGGCCTGCAAAGCCGTCCACGCGGGTTCGAATCCCGTCCCCACCTCCAGCAACACCCTCCAAGATCCTGCACGACCCTGGTCAGCAGATCTCTGGGCGATTGGCGCAGCGGTAGCGCGCTTCCCTGACACGGAAGAGGTCACTGGTTCGATCCCAGTATCGCCCACCATCTGAGAACCCCCGCTCCGGCGGGGGTTTTCTCGTTCCTGCGGTCGGAACACGGGATCCGCGACGACGCCCCTCCATCGCCCGTGGCCGTCGCCGAGCTGGTGGCCGTCGTCGGCCGGTCGGGAGCGACTACTGGACGATGTGCAGTGCCCTGAGTCGATCGACAGGGCCGACGGCCCAGCACCGCTTGCCGAGTCCGGAGGCGATGCCTGCTTCGACGTGCGCGGCAGCGCCCGCAGGGAGCACGAGCACGAATTCGTCGGCTGCCCGGAGCGCGGCGAGGTCCTGTTCGAAGCGCTTCCGCACCGCCGTCGAACCGAGCGCAGCGTCGTCGGCACCTCCTGCGACCCCGAGGACGGCGGCCTCGTCGTCGTCGTCCTCCGCTCGCACGAAGGTGCCCGGACCACCTTGTACGGTGTCGGTGACGAGGAGGATGCCGTGACCGTGGAACGGGTGCTCGCCGGTCCGTGCGTGGCGTGGCCGGAGGACAGCAGCTTCATCCGAGAGGTCCTGGACCGCACCGGTGACAAGTGGACCGTGCTCGTGATGACCACGCTCGGCGACCGGACCCTGCGCTACTCGGACCTGCTGGCGAGCATCCCCGGCATCTCGCAGCGGATGCTGACCGTGACACTCAAGGCACTCGAGCGCGACGGACTCGTGGTCCGGCAGGCCCACGCGGAGATGCCGCCCCGGGTGGACTACGGCGTGACCGACCTGGGTCGGTCGTTGCAGGTCGCGGTGATGCAGCTGGCGCAGTGGGCTGCGGAGAACCACGCCGCCGTCGCCGCGAACCGGGCGCTGCACGAGCGGATCGGCGTCGGCCGGGCACGGTCCGTCGACGCGGACACGCACCCGGCCGGATGACCGTACGGCACCGAGGTCGAGCGCCCAGTTGCGCAGCGCCGCACCGCCGACGGTGACGACGGTCCTGCCCGGGCGCTCCGGGCCGACCTGCGTACAGTGGGCGCACGAGGGGGAGCACATGGGGGAGATCCGGCGCGACGAGGCGGCGGCCGGCACGACGACGAGATCCGGGTCGAGGACACACTGCACAGCGCTGCTCGGTCCGACCACGGCACTCGTCCTGCTCGTGCTCACCGGCTGCGCGAGCACGACACCGCGCGGCTCCGAGGTGGATGCGGCGACCGCGAAGCGGTCGATCGTCGATCTCGTCGAGCGGTCGACGTCCGCGGTCGGTGGCGACTGGACGGTCTACCGTGGCCCGGCGGTCGAACCGTGCGGACAGGACGTCGGGGATCGCGTCCGGTACGTCTACATCGTGGAACGAGCCGGCTCCACCACCGGGCGGCAGCGTGACGTCGAAGCCGTGCGTGCGGTCTGGGAGGACGCGGGCACGGACGTGGTCGACACGGACACGGGTGGTGCAGGCACGCGGGTCGGCATCCGCGGGACCAGCGGTTCGGTGACCTCCATCGGTCTCGATGCGGGGCCGGATCGGTACAGCATGTCCGGGGTCAGCGTGTGCGCGCCCGGGAACGCCTCGGAGCTGCGGGACGACGAGTTCGGGGACGAACGGTGAGTCGCGGGACGAGCTGGATCGCCGTGCTCGTCGTGACCGCAGCGGTCCTCACGGCGTGCAGCGCCGACCCCGGCGGATCCGGGACGGATGCGTCCCACGCGAAGCGGTCGATCGTCGACGTGGTCGAGCACACCACGGAGTCGATCGGCGGGGACTGGAGCGTGTACAGCGGCCCGGCGGCGGAGCACTGCGAACGTGCCGGCGCTGCGCCCGGAGCTCGCTGGAGCTACGTCGTCGAGCGGACGGCTCCGGACGGAGTGGACCCGGCCGCTGACGTCGAACGGGTCGAGCAGGCGTGGAACGAACTCGAGATCACCACCGAGCGCTTCGCGAGCGGATCGGCGGACCCCCTGCTCGGCGTCCGCGGTGCCGGAGGGCCCGTGACGTCGATCGGGTTCGACGCCTTCCCCCAGCGCTACAGCGTGACCGCGGAATCGACCTGCTTCGACGGGAGCGTCGCGGAACTCCGGGGAGCGGGGAGCTCGTGACCGATGACCGGCGGACCTACCGGATCGTCTCCCGCATCGGCTTCACCGCTGCTCCGGCGATGTTCTTCCTGCCGCTCCTCGTCCCGATGTTCTCCGGCGGCTATCGGTCGTGGCCGATCGTCTGCATGACGGCGGCGTTCGCGGTGCTCGTCTCCGCGTCCTCGTTCGCCGCCATGGCGAGCACGCCACCTGACGGGAACCCCGGGGCGCACCAGCTGTGGGCGATCCCGGTCGCCGTCGTCGCCCTGCTGCCCGGGGCGGTCCTCTCCTCCGGGCTGTACCTGACGGTGGTCGCCCTGCTGAGCCAGGCAGCTGCGACAGCGCCGGGCTGATGGAAGACGCCCGCCTGACAGGACACGCCAGCCCGACGACGGGCGCGGACGGTGCTCGTCAGACCGGCCGGTAGATCACGATCGGGGGAGCGGACGGGTCGCCGTCGTCGTGCGCGTCGCCCGTGGCGAGCCAGGTGCGACCCTCGTGCTCGATGGTCGTCGGCAGGTTGCCGTGCACGAGGATGCGGACGGCCGGCGAGTCGCCGTCGATCAGGTCCACACCGTGTGCCTCGGTGCCACCGGGGTTGTCGTGCACGTAGCTCATGCCCCGAGTGAACCCGGTCGGCCTGGGAGTCCGGGACCGTCCGGCCGCTCGCAGGGTTCGGGTCGCCGCGATCGGCCGGACGAGGGGTGGGTGGCCCCGGCGCCCCGCCCGGACGGACTCGGGGCACCGAGGAAGCATCCGGAGCCGACGGCGGCTCGGATGGGTCGGCGTCCGAGGCTTGCGGTTTCCCGCAATCCCGCACCCGACGGCGATCGACGGTGCGTGCGACGCGCCCGGCTGCGCCGTGGATCACGGTCGCGGGAACGGTTCGGGGTAGAGTGTGCGTGTACGCGGATGTGGCGCAGTGGTAGCGCATCACCTTGCCAAGGTGAGGGTCGCGAGTTCGAATCTCGTCATCCGCTCGGAACACGAAGGCCCTGGTCACCGACCAGGGCCTTCGTCGTCTCAGGCCCGGTCTCCTCGGAGAACCGGGACGACCAGGACTGTCACGCGCCGCCGAAGCGCTCTGCTCGGACGTCGGACAGGTCGTGGCCGAGCTCGCCGAGCCACCGCAGCACCTGCTCGACGAACGGGGTCGACCCGCAGACGTAGACGAGCGCTCCGGACCCGGGCGGCAGGACGGCCCGATCGAGTCGCTCCCGTGTGAGACGCCCCACGGGTTCGTCGGACCCCTCCGGAGCGCGTCGGCTGTACACGTGCGTGACCTCGAGCGGCGCGGCCGCGCGCAGGGCGTCCGCGAGCTCCTCGCGGAAGAACACGTCCTCCGGCGTGCGGGTGGCGTACAGCAGCCGGAACGGCGTCCGGTCGCTGGCCTCGGCGTGCGCGGTGACCATCGGGAGCAGCGGGACGATGCCCGACCCGCCGGCGATCAGCTGCACGGGCCTCGTCGACGCACCGGGCCGCCACACGAACCACCCGCCGAGGGGCCCGTGCACGTCGAGGGCGTCGCCGACCTCGATCGCGTCGACCAGGAACGGGGAGACCTCGCCGCCCTCGACCCGGTCGACCGCGAGCGTCACCCGGGTGCCCGCACCGGACGAGGCGATCGAGTAGGAGCGCGACGCCTGGTAGCCGTCCTCGGCGGTGAGGCGCAGGTCGAGGTGCTGCCCCGGGTCGTTGCCCGGCCAGGTCGGGACGTCGAGGACGATGCGGCGCGCGACCGGGGTCTCCGGTGCGACGGAGGCGACCGTGGCGGCGTGCCAGGCCGGCCGTCTGCGGGCGGGGGCCGACGCGCTCGGGGCGGTCCGCGCCTCCAGGCCGTCGACGGGGGAGGGACCGCTCACCAGTACCGCTCCTCCTTCCAGGGGTCGCCGTGCATGTTGTAGCCGGCGTTCTCCCAGAAGCCCGGCTCGTCCTCGGCCTGCATGACGATGCCGCGCACCCACTTCGCGCTCTTCCAGAAGTACAGGTGGGGCACGAGCAGGCGGGCCGGGCCACCGTGCTCGGGGGTGAGGGGCGCGCCGTCGGCCTCGAAGGCGATCCACGACCGTCCACCGAGCAGCTCGGCGCGTGGCACGTTCGTCGTGTAGCCCCCGAAGCTGTGCACCGTGCAGAAGTCGAGCGAGGTCTCGACGTCCGCGAACAGGCGGTCGAGGGAGACGCCACGCCAGGGCATGTCGAGCTTCGTCCAGTGGGTGACGCAGTGGATGTCGACGGTGACGTCCTCGACGCCGAGGGCGTGCACCTCGTCCCAGGTCCAGGTGCGGAGCCCCGTCTCGGTGCGGATGGAGAAGCTCCAGTCGGCCGGCTCGATGTCGGGGGTGGCCCCGGCGGAGAGCACCGGCCAGTCGCGCACGAGGGTCTGTCCGGGCGGGATGCGCGGGTCGTCGCGGTCGTCGCGGCGGCCGCCGAAGCCCCGGGTGAACGTCGCCATGGAAGCTCCTCGTCTCGGTGCGGCGGCTCCCCGCCGTCCCGCTCGGTCCGGCGCTCCCGCGGACCCGCCGTGTAACGGATCGGTAAACACTGGAGCGCGTCGTCACCAGCGTACCGATGCCCTCGGATCGGTGCGCCCACGGGCATCGAGGGGGCGCCGAGCGGCCGTCGGGCCGAGGAGCGGGGCTCGCGCTCCGAGCTGGCTCCCTCTATCGTTCACCGGAACGATTACCAGGAGGGGTCACCCCGAATGCAACCCATCGTCCACGACGACCGCGACGTCCGCGGTCCCAGCCGGCGCACACTGCTGACCGGTGCCGCCGGGCTGGCCGGGCTCGGCCTGCTCACGCTCACCGGGTGCAGCTCCGGCGCGGCAGCCGGCACCGCGGCGCTGCCCGAGGCCGCCGCGACCGGCGCGACCCGAGCGGGGGGACGGCTCCGGGTGGCACGCCCCGCTGCCTCCGCCGCGGAGACACTCGACTCGGCCAGCTCGCTGTCCGCCTACGAGTACCTCGGTGCCCTGTACAACCGGCTGGTCAGGCTCGACGAGCAGGGGACGACCGTGCCCGACCTCGCCGAGGAGTGGTCCGCGAACGCCGACGGCACCGAGTGGACGTTCCGTCTCCGGCGTGGCGTGCGCTTCCACGACGGCGCACGGTTCACCGCGGACGACGCGATCGCGAGCATCCGGCACATCCTCGACGAGGCGACCGCGTCGCCGCAGGCCGGGGTCCTCGGTGAGGTCATGGACGCCTCGTCGATGACCGCGGTCGACCCGTACACGCTCCGGTTCGCGCTCACGAAGCCGAACGCCGAGTTCCCGTCGCTGCTCACCGCCTACCAGTGCTACATCGTGCCGGCGGGCGCCGTCGCGGACATCGGCCGGACGGGCATCGGCACCGGTCCCTTCCGCCTCTCGTCCTTCACGCCCGCCGGTGCCGGGAGCGTCGAGGCGTTCGAGGACCACTTCGCGGGTCGCCCGACGCTCGACGGCATCGACTTCTTCTCCGTCCAGGACACCACCGCGCGCGTCAACGCCCTGCTCGCGGGCCAGGTCGACCTCATCTCGCAGACGAACCTCGACTTCGCCACCGCCCGGGTCGTCGCGGCCTCGGACCGAGCGACGATCGCCCGCTCCACGAACGCGCAGTGGTACACGATCCCGATGCTCGCGACGAGCGACGAGTTCGCCGACCCGAGGGTCCGACAGGCGATGAAGCTCGCGTACGACCCGCGGACGATCGTCGACACGGCCCTGCAGGGCACGGGGGCGCCCGGCTGGGACAACCCGGTGCCGCCGCAGCTCGCCACCTTCGTCGACGAGCACCGCGAACACGACCCGGACAAGGCGCGCGCACTGCTCCGGGCCGCCGGTGCCGAGGGGCTCCGCACGTCCATCTACACGTCGTCCTACGAGTCGGTCTTCACCCCGATGGCGGTGGCCTACCGCGACGCGGTCGCCGACGCGGGCATCCGGCTGACGATCCGGAACGCGAGCGCCGACTCCTACTACACCCAGATCTGGATGCAGAAGCCGCTCATGGTGAGCTACTGGTTCACCGGGCGGCCGATCGACCAGCTGCTCAACCAGATCTTCCGCACCGGGTCCTCCTACAACGAGAGCGCCTGGTCGAACCCGACCTTCGACACGCTCCTCGACGACGCCCGCGCCGAGATGGACGACGCGAAGCGCCGGACGCTCTACCAGGACGCCCAGCGGCTCGTCGTCGAGGACGGCGCCGACATGACCCCGATGTTCGGGGACCGCCTGGTCGGGCTGTCCCGCGACGTCGTCAACTACTCGGAGTACGGCTTCGAGTTCGACTGGCTCCGGATCGGACTGCGCCGATGAACGTCCTCGTCCCCGCCCTCCGTCGACTCGGCATCGCCGTGCTCACGGTGGTCCTCGCATCACTGTTCGTGTTCCTCGCGGTGCAGGCGCTGCCCGGCGACGTCGCGCAGCAGCTGCTCGGGCAGAACGCCACGCCCGAGGCGGTCCAGCAGCTCCGGGCGACCCTCGGGCTCGACGAGAACGTCTGGCTCCGTTACCTGCAGTGGCTCGCCGGCGCCGCACACGGCGACTTCGGCACGTCGCTCGTCAGCGGCGAGCCGGTGGCGCCGACGCTCCTCACGGCGTTCCGGAACAGCATGCTCATCGCCCTCCCGGCGATGCTGGTCGGCGTGACGCTGTCGCTCGCGCTCGGCGTGCTCGCGGGTGTCCGCCGCGGTCGTGCGACCGACCGGATCGTCTCGACCGTCAGCCTCCTCGTGATGAGCGTCCCCGAGTTCATGGTCGCGACCGTCCTGGTGCTGCTGTTCGCGATCGGCCTGCCGGTGTTCCCGGCCGTCGTGCTCCGCGGGAGCGACGCCACCGTCGCGGAACTCCTGCCGACCGTCTGGCTGCCGATCGTCGTGCTGACGCTCGCGATGGCGGCGTACATCCTCCGCACCGCGCGCTCGTCGACCATCGACGTGATGGCGTCCGAGTTCGTGACCACCGCCGAGCTCAAGGGCCTGACGATGCGCAGGGTGGTGTGGAAGCACGCACTGCCGAGCGCGCTGCTGCCGACGCTCAACGTCATCGCGCTCAACGTCGCCTGGCTGCTCGGCGGGGTGGTGGTCGTGGAGAACGTCTTCAACTACCCGGGCATGGGCAAGCTCATGCTCGAGTCGGTCTCGAACCGCGACCTGCCGACCATCGAGGCGATCGCGCTGCTGAGCGCCCTCGTCTACGTCGTCTGCAACCTCGCGGCCGACCTCGTCGCCCTCGCACTCGACCCGAAGCTCCGCACGCGGCAGCGCCGCACCCGGACCCGCCCGGTCCGCAGCACACGGAAGGCCCACGCATGACCGCCGTCGCCCCACGCTCCCGCAGCGTCCTCGGCGCGGCCGTCGCGCCGTTCCGCAGCTCGACGGCACTCGGCGTCGGCCTCGCGTTCATCGCCGTGCACCTCGTGCTGGCGGTGCTCGCGCCCGTCATCGCCGGACACGACCCCGTCGCGACGGACGCCGCGGACGTGCTCGCCGGCCCGAGCTGGGCCCACTGGCTCGGCACGGACCAGTACGGACGCGACCTGCTGTCGCGCACGCTCAACGGCGGCCGGTACGCGCTGCTCGTGACCTTCCTCGCCACCACCATCGCCGTCGCCGTCGGTAGCGTCCTCGGCTGCGTCACGGCGTACGCGGACAACTGGTTCGACGAGGTCGTCATGCGCGTGGTCGACGCGCTGCTCAGCGTGCCCTCGATCCTCGCGCTCCTCGTCGTCGTGACCGTCTTCGACGCCGGACTCTGGGTCATCGTGCTCGCGGTGACCGTCGTCTACGCACCCGCCGTCACCCGCGTCGTCCGTGGTGCCGCGCGGACGGTGATCACGCAGGACTACGTCACCGCGGCCCGCGCCCGCGGCGAGCGCGCCGTGTCGATCGTGTTCCGTGAGATCCTGCCGAACGTGCTCGACGTCGTCCTCGTCGAGTTCGCCATGCGGGCGTCCTGGATCGTCCTGCTCGTCGCGTCGCTGTCCTTCCTCGGCTTCGGGGCGAACCCACCGACACCCGACTGGGGGCTCATGGTGCAGGAGAACCGGACGGCGCTGACCGTGGTGCCGATCGGCACCCTCGCGCCGATCGTGGCGCTGGCGACGCTCGTCGTCGGCCTCAACCTCGCCGCCGACGGGCTGGCCAAGTCGCTCGGCGTCGACCGCGCACAGCAGGGAGCGGGCGCATGACCGACCAGCAGACCGTCCACCGCCCGCAGGCGGGGGAGCCCGAGCAGCGGCCGCTCGTACGCGTCGAGGACCTCGCCGTGTCCTACGCCGCCGGGCGTCGCACGGTGCCCGTCGTGCGCGGCGTGTCCTTCAGCGTCGCCGCTGGTCGCACGCTCGGCCTCGTCGGTGAGTCGGGCAGCGGCAAGTCCACCGTGGCCCGCACCCTGCTCGCACACCTGCGCGCGGGGTCGCGCATCACCGACGGCCGCGTCCTCGTCGACGGTCAGGACGTCTTCGCACTCTCGGCCGCGGGGCGTCGGGCGCTGCGGGGCGGGACGGCCTCGGTGGTGGCGCAGAACGCCGGGCAGGCGCTCACCCCGTCGATGCGCGTCGGGGAGCAGGTCCGCGAGGCCCTGCGCGCACACGGCGAGCCCGACGGGCCCGACCGCGTCGCGGAGCTCGTGCGGCTCGTCCGGCTCCCCGACCCCGACACCATCGTCCGGCGCTTCCCGCACCAGCTCTCCGGTGGGCAGCAGCAGCGCGTCGCCATCGCCATGGCGGTCGCCGCGCGCCCGCGCGTCCTGGTGCTCGACGAACCGACGACCGCACTGGACGTGGTCACGCAGGCAGCCGTCCTCGACCTCGTCGCCGACCTGGGCCGCGAGCTCGGCATGGCCGTGCTGCTCGTGAGCCACGACCTCGGGGTGGTGTCCGCGATGGCGGACGAGATCGCCGTCATGCGCGCCGGTGAGGTCGTCGAGCACGCCGCGACGGCGGCGCTCTTCGCCGCGCCGCAGCACGAGTACACCCGCGCGTTGCTCGCCGCGGTACCGGACGGCCGACGGCCGGAGCAGCGACGACCGGAGCAGCGCCGGACGGGAGGCGCGGACCGCCCCCGGCGCGACGCGAGCGTCCCCGGGACGGTCGCCGACACCGCGACCGGCAGCGTGCCTCCCGGGTCACCGGTCGAGCCGCCGGTCGAGCGCCCCGTCGTCGACGCCCAGGACCTCGTGGTCCGGTACCGACGCGGCCTGCCGGCCGCCGTCGACAGTGTCTCGTTCGCCATCGCGCCGCGCGAGACCCTCGCGGTCGTGGGGGAGTCGGGCAGCGGGAAGTCCACGCTCGCGACGACCCTCGCCGGCCTCGTGCCCGCCGAGTCGGGCTCGTTCACCTACGACGACGGCACGGTGCGCGGTGACCTCCGCGAACCGGTCGCCGCGCGGTCGCAGGAGCTCCGACGTGCCGTGCAGCTCGTGTTCCAGAACGCCGACACCTCGCTCAACCCCCGTCGCACCGTCGGTGCCGCCGTCGGTCGGCCGCTCCGGCTGTTCACCGGGAGCTCCTCGCGGGCGCGCGTCGGCGAACTCCTCACGCAGGTCGGACTCGGCCCCGAGTACGCCGACCGGCTGCCGGCGCAGCTGTCCGGCGGACAACGGCAGCGCGTGGGCATCGCCCGCGCACTGGCAGCCGAGCCCCGGCTCGTGATCGCCGACGAGATCACCACGGCGCTGGACGTGCAGGTCCAGGCCGGCATCCTCGCGCTGCTCGACGACCTCCGCCGCGAGCGCGGGCTGAGCTGCCTGTTCATCAGCCACGACCTCGCCGTCGTGCGGGGCGTCGCCGACCGGGTGGCGGTGATGACCGGCGGGCGCATCGTCGAGGTCGGCCCGACCGAGCGCGTCTTCACCGGGACGAACCACCCGTACACGCGCACCCTGCTGCGGGCGACGCTCGAACCGGGGCAGACCGAGCTCCCCGACGTCGGCGACGGCGTGCAGCGCTGGCGGGACGCCCCGGGCTGGACGGACCACGGCGACGGACACCGCACGAGGAACTGGGAGGACGCATGAGCACCCCGCACCTGACCGCGATCGGTCCCGACCCGCGGCTGCCCGAGGGCGTCACGGTCCGGGACGAGTGGATCCCGATGCCCGACGGCGTCCGGCTGCACGCGCGCACTTGGGCTCCCGCCGACCCCGACGGACCGCTGCCGGTGCTCCTGGAGTACCTGCCGTACCGGCTCGACGACTGGACCGCCCCCCGCGACTCCGAACGGCACCCCTGGTACGCGCAGCACGGGTACGCGTCGGTCCGGGTCGACATCCGCGGCACGGGGTCGTCGGACGGCTTCTTCGACGACGAGTACAGCGAGCAGGAGCTCCGCGACGGCGAGGCGGTCATCGCGTGGCTCGCCGCGCAGCCGTGGTCCTCGGGTGCGGTCGGGATGTTCGGCATCTCGTGGGGTGGCTTCAACGCGCTGCAGCTCGCCGCACGGGCCCCGGCGGCCCTGCGGGCGATCGTCACCGTGTGCTCGACCGACGACCGGTACGACAACGACGTGCACTACGTCGGCGGTGCGGTCCTCGGCATCGACATGACGGCCTGGGGCGCCACCATGTTCGCCTTCAACTCGCGACCGCCGCGTCCCGAGGTCGTCGGGCCGGACTGGGTCGACCGGTGGCGGGCACGGCTGGACCGGAACCGGCCGATGACCCCCGTGTGGCTGTCGCACCAGGAGCGCGACGACTACTGGCGGCACGGCAGCGCGGGTGAGGACCACTCGGCGATCCGGGCAGCGGTGCTCGCGGTCGGCGGGTGGGCGGACCCCTACCGGGACGCCGTGCTCCGCCTGGTGGAGCACGTCGACGCACCGGTGAAGGGCATCGTCGGGCCGTGGTCGCACCAGTACCCGGACCGCGGTCTCGCGCCGGGGCCGTCCATCGGGTTCCTGCAGGAGACGCTCCGGTGGTGGGACCGGTGGTTGCAGGACGTCGACACCGGGGTCGAGGACGACCCGGCCCTCCGCGCCTGGATCAACGAGGGCGAGGCCCCCGCCACCCACTACGCCGAGCGCCGGGGCCGGTGGGTCGCCGCCGAGGCCTGGCCGTCGACCGCCTCCGCCGACCGCACGGTCCCCCTCGACCTGCTGCGCGGTGGTGGGGACGGCCCGGTGGTCGTGCGGTCGCCGCAGCACACCGGTGTCGACGCCGGTCGGTTCTTCCCGTTCGGCAACGCCACCGACCTGCCGCCGGACCAGCGCGCCGAGGACGGCCGCTCGGTGTGCTTCGACCTGCCCGTCGACGAGGCGTTCGACGTCCTCGGCAACGTCACGGTGCGCCTCACCGTGACGAGCGACCTCCCGCGGGCGACGCTCACGGTCCGGCTGTGCGACGTCGCGCCGGACGGGTCCTCCACACTCGTGACCCGCGGCGTGTGCAACGCCGCGAAGCGGGCCGGAGCCGACCGTGCCGACCCGCTCGAGCCCGGCGTGCCGACCGAGCTGGACGTCCGGCTCGTCTCGACCGGACACCGCTTCGCCGCGGGCCACCGGGTGCGGCTCGCGGTGTCCTCGTCGTACTGGCCCTGGGTCTGGCCGCACGGTGCCGCGGCGACCGTGACGCTCGACCCGGCGGCGTCGTCCGTCACCCTGCCCACGTGGACGAGGGCGACGGACGACGGTGTGCGGTTCGAGGAGCCGATCCGGTCGACCCCCCTCGCGATCGAGCGGACCTCGCCCGTCGACCCGCTGCCGCAGCGGACCGTCACGCACGACGTGGAGACGGGGGAGTGGACCCTCGACGTCGACCCGGGGTACGGCGGCGGCCGCGTCTACCCGGACGGGCTCGTCTTCACCGAGGACGCGCGCGAGACGTACCGGATCCGACAGGACGACCCGACGAGCGCTCGTGCCACCTCGCGCTGGGCGATCGGGCTCGACCAGCCGGAGTGGGCGGCACGGGTCGAGACGACGTCGGACGTGACCGCGACGGCCGACGCCTTCCACCTGGTGAACACCGTGCGCGCCTGGGCCCGCGACGGCGCGACCGGAGCGCCCGAGGTGCTCGTCGCCGAGCACACCTTCACCGACGAGGTCCCGAGGACGTCGGCGTGACCGGGGCCTCCCGCGTCCGGCAGCGTCCGGAGGTGCGCCGGGCGATGATCGTCGACGCGGCGCGCGCGGTCATCGTGCAGCGCGGCGTCGGCGCGACGGGCCTCCGCGACATCGCGGCGGCGGCGGACGTGTCGGTCGGCACGGTGACCTACCACTTCGGCAGCGTCGCGGAGATCCTCAACGAGGTCGTCGTGCTCGAGACGGAGCGCTTCTACGGTGCGATCGTCGCCGCGGTGGACGCCGAGCCGGACCCCGTGGTCGGACTCCGCATGCTCGTCGGACCACTGTTCGGCGACACCGAGCAGGTCCGGCAGCACTGGCGCATCTGGTCGGACTACTGGACCGCCGTCGCCCGACGGCCGGAGGTCGCAGCGGAGTACGCCGAACGGATCCGCGTGTGGGAGGCGTGCCTCGTCCGTGTGGTCGAGCGCGGGCTCGCCGACGGCGTGTTCCACACCGACGACGGCCCGGAGGTCGTGGCGCTGCGACTCGCGGCCTACAGCGACGGTGTCGCGACGCAGATCGCGCAGGGCGTCCCGACCCTCACCAACGCGGTCGCGCTCGCGTGGATGTGGCGGTTCCTGTCCCAGGAGCTGGGGATCGACGCGGCAACGATCGCGGGCGCGGGGCAGGGGACCCCCGACGAGGGCTGACGTGCCCCGGTCCTGCTCCGCCGGAGCGGGGCAGCGCCGGAGCACGTCAGCGCCGGTGCGCGCTCGTCTCGTGGTCGTCGAACAGGACGTCGGGAGCGTCGACCCGGCGGTCGGTCACGGTGGTCGGGCTCTCGAGGTGCACGGCGCCGGACGGCAGGATGCCCGCGCCGCCGAAGCGCTCCATCACCCGCCACTGCGCGACGACGTCCTCGCCGGAGTGCTGCGGGGGCAGGGCGTCCCAGAACCGGAAGCCCCCCACCTGTTCGAGGGCGTCACGGTCGTAGACGACGCACGCGCCGACCCAGGCGACCCGGTAGGGCACCCACCCTCCGGTCTCGACGTCGAGCTCCGCTGCGACGTGTGCCGGGTTCGCGGCGTTGTGCAGCGACAGCCGGTCGAAGCCGGGCGTCCCGCGGCGAACGACCTCGGGCACGACCGGGCCGTCCCACGGTTCGAACACGGCGGTCTCGTGCGGTCGACGGTCCTCCAGGTACGACAGGCCCTGGACGGCGCTGCCGACGAAGCCGCACCCCAGGTCGCGGAGCGCGTCGAGCATCCGGCGGACGGTGCCCGGTTCGAGCCAGACGTCGTCGTCGAGGTAGAGCACCGCGGGAGCGGTCGCGTGGTCGAGGAGGTGCTGGCGGTGTTCCGCCAGACCACGCCGTTCCGGGTGGGCGAGGAGCGTGACGGGACGGCCCTGTGCCTCCAGGACGCGGAGCATCGCGGCCACCGCCGGTTCGGCGGCGGCGTCCTGGCCCGCTGACTGGTCGCTGAGGACCAGGCGCAGGTCGACGTCGGTCTGTGCCGCGAGCCCGGCGAGCGTCGTCGCGAGCTCGGCCGGCCGCCCGACGGTCGGCACCAGGACGTCGACCTCGGCCGGACCGCGGTCGTCCGTCCGGGGGCGTGCCCAGGCACCGGACCAGCGGGCGGCGGTCACGGTGCCGGGTCGGGCTCGACGGCGGGTGCCGTGGAGTCCGCGGTGTCGGTCGCCGGAGCCGTGCCGGCGGCTGCGGCCGCGGCGGCGGTGGCCTCGCGGATGCGCCGCACGACCGCGGTCGTCGAGTGCTCCGGCACGTAGTCGACCATCACGACCTCACCGCCGTACGCCCGGACGACCCCCGTCTCCTCGAGCATCTCGGGGGAGTAGTCGCCGCCCTTGACGTAGACCTCGGGGCGCAGGCGCTCGATGAGCGGGATCGGGGTGTCCGTCGCGAAGACGGTCACGAGGTCGACGCAGGCGAGGGCTGCGAGCACGCCCGCCCGGTCCTCGGCGGTGTTGATCGGACGCTCCGGACCCTTCAGCCGGCGGACCGAGTCGTCGTCGTTGAGGGCGACCACGAGCAGGTCGCCGAGCTCGCGGGCCTGCCGGAGGTAGGTGGTGTGCCCGCGGTGCACGACGTCGAAGCAGCCGTTCGTGAAGACCACGCGACGGCCGGCGGCACGGGCGGC
This sequence comes from Curtobacterium sp. 179-B 9B NHS, assembly GCF_045370965.1. NCBI lineage: Bacteria > Bacillati > Actinomycetota > Actinomycetes > Micrococcales > Microbacteriaceae > Curtobacterium > Curtobacterium sp. 179-B 9B NHS. Next base: position 5,434 of record NZ_JBIQDQ010000028.1, on the reverse strand, counting down.
GTCGACGGCCAGGGCGAGGTCGTCGTGGTCGACCACGGTCGCGGCGGGGGCCGTCACGGAGTCGATCAGGGCCGCGGCGGTGCAGACCGAGGTGCCCGCCTCGCGGACCACGACGTCGGCGGCGGCCTGCGCCACCGCGATCGCGTCACGGAGCGGAGCACGCACGGCCAGGGCGACCGTGGCGGCGGCACAGAACGTGTCGCCCGCGCCGGATGCCTGCTGCTCCGACGCCGGCGTCGCGCGGGTTCGGAAGGCCTGGTCCGCGCCGGGCTCGAGCAGGACGGTGCCGTCGCGGTCGAGGGTGACGACCGCCGCACGGGCGCCGCTGCGGGCGAGGACCTCCTGCCGGGCGTCTACGACGACCGGCACCCGGGCCGAGCCGGCTCCGAGGTCGCGACCGAGCAGGCCGGCGGTCTCGCCGGCGTTCGGGGTGACCAGGTCGGGGTGCAGGTCGGCCCACCGCGTCAGGTCGTGGGCATCGACGACGACGGTACCGGGGCGGTCGCGGTCGAGGACGGGCACGACGTCCTCGGGTTGCACACCGAGGCCGTAGTCGCACACCACGGCGGCGTCGGCGCCCCGGACGGCGCGGGCGACGGCCTCGCCGAGGCGGGTACCGGCGTGCGCGTCCGGCGTCGCCGCGATCTCGTCGACGCGGACGACCACGCGGTCGCCGCCGACCACCCGCGACTTCGTGGTGGTGCGGGCACCGGCGACCTCGACCAGGTGGGTCGTGTCGACGCCGGCGGTCTCGAGCCGGTCGCGGAGGACGCGTCCGGACTCGTCGTCACCGATGAGTCCGACCATGCGGACACGGGCGCCGAGGGCGCGGGCGTTCACCGCCGTGTTCGCGGCGCCGCCCGGGACGGCGACCGTCTCGGTCACACGGACCACGGGCGCCGGGGCCTCGCGGGAGACGCGCTCGGCCTCCCCGACGGTCCAGCGGTCGAGGATGCAGTCGCCGATGACGACGACGAGCGGTTCGCGGTCGTCGACCGAGGCGACCAGGTCGCGGACGAGACGGACGTCGGCGGTCATCGGGTTCCTCCGGTGGTGCGTGCGGGGGCGGACTCGAGGTGCACGACGGTGGTGGTCGTCATCTCGTCGAGCAGGTGCGGGCCGTAGCCGAAGCCGGCGCCCGAGGCCCCGCGCGGCTGGGCGCTGCCGCCCGGTGCGCCGCCGAACACCGCGTTCACCTTGACGGTGCCGACGGGGAGCTCGGCTGCGGCGCGGAGGGCGTGACCGGTGTCGCCGGTGAGCACCGTCGCGGCGAGGCCGTACCGGTCGGCCGCGGCGAGGCGCAGGCCCTCGTCGAACGACTCGACGACGCGGACCGGTGCGAGGGGACCGAAGGTCTCCTCGGTCATCACGACCATGTCGTCGGTGCAGTCGGTCAGGACGGTGGCCGGGTAGAACGTGCCGACACCGCCGGGCGTCGTCCCGCCAGTGCGCACGGTGGCGCCGCGCTGCACGGCGTCGTCGACGTGCGCCTGCACCGTGCCGCGGAGCCGGTCGTCGACGAGCGGACCGAACTCGGCGGCGGGCGATGCCGTCCGTCGCTCCGCCTCGGCGACGAGCGCCGCGGTGAACTCCTCGGCGACATCGCGGTGCACGTAGACGCGCTCGACGCTCGTGCAGATCTGACCCGTGTTCGCGAAGGCGCCGAGCGCGACCTGTGCGGCGGCCCACGCGGGGTCCACGTCGGCGTCCACGACGACCGCGTCGTTGCCGCCGTTCTCGCGGATGACGTGCGCGCGCGTGCTCGCGGCGACCTCGGAGAGGCGGTCGCCGGTGGCGGTGGAGCCGACGTGGGCGTACACGTCGATGCCGTCCTGCTCGAGCAGCGCCTCGCCGGTCGAGGCGTCACCGTCGACGCCCACCAGGACGCCCTCCGGCAGGACCTCGGCCAGCAGCGTGTTCAGCCGGGCGATCGTGCCGGGGCACCGCTCGCTGCCCTTGTGCACCACGGTGTTCCCGGTGACGAGCGCGGCACCGAGGATCCCGAGCGCCACGGCCACCGGGTCGTTCCACGGCGTCAGGGCGAGCACCACGCCGCGGGGGTGGGGGACCGACCAGTCGGCCGCACCGAACTGCCCGCGGAGCGCCTCGCCGCGGTGGACCGGGCCGAGCTCGGCGTACTGCACGAGCGTCCCGATGCCGGCCTGCACGCCGCCCATCGCGTCGCCGGGCACCTTCCCGGTCTCGCGGGTGTTCAGGTCGGCGAGCTCCTGGGCGTGGTCACGGAGGTGCGCTGCTGCTGCGTGCAGCAGGGCTCCGCGCTCCGCCGGTGCGGTGCGCGCCCACGCGGGTGCGGCCGCCCGTGCGCGCGCGACAGCGTTCGCGACGTCCTCGCTCGTGGAGCGCGGGGTCGTCGTGGCGATCGACCCGTCGACGGGGTCGGTGACGACCATGTGGTCGGTGTCGGTCGCGGTCGCTGACGGGGTGGCGAGGGTCATGGTGTCCTTCCGGAGACGGGCGTACGGTTCCACGCTGCTCCCGGGGACCTGTGCGGGGTGCCGGTTTCGGGTGCTCGGTCCGGAGAGCGCACCGGTCGGGTCCGGGACGGCGTCGGCCCGGCAGCGCTCTCGGCTCGGTTCCGGTAGACGGGTGTGGTGCAACTGATCGGCAACGGTGGAGAACGCTTCGACGACGTCCGGGAGATCGCGGTGCTCCGCGGCGGTGGCCTGGGGGACCTGCTCTTCGCGGTCCCCGCGATCGAGGCGCTGCACGCCGCGTACCCCGACGCCCGCATCACGCTGCTCGGGAGCCCGCTGGCCTCGGCGGTCCTGCGCGGACGGACCGACGCGGTGCACGCGTTCGAGGAACTCCCGGTGTCGCCCGGGGTGCGGGACGCCGGGGAGGGTGCGCCGGCGCTGCACGACTTCGAGTCGCGGCTCCGCGGCCGGTTCGACCTCGCCGTCCAGCTGCACGGCGGCGGTCGGAACTCGAACCCGTTCCTGCTGCGCCTCGCCGCACCGCACACCGTCGGCACCGCGACCGAGGACGCCGAGGTCCTGGAGCGGTGGGTCCGCTACGTCTACTACCAGCACGAGGTGCTCCGCGGGCTCGAAGTCGTCTCGCTCGCCGGTGCCGCCCCGGTCACCCTGGACCCGCGCGTGCACGTGAGCGCCGAGGAGCGCCGTGCCGTGCGCGACCGCCTCGGCGTCGCCGGCCACTTGGTGGCCGTGCACCCCGGCGCGACGGACCCGCGGCGCCGGTGGAGCCCCGAGCGGTTCGCAGCCGTGGTGTCCGCGCGGCTCGACGCCGGCGACGACGTCGTGCTCGTCGGCGACGCGACGGACGTGCCGGCGGCGCAGGCCATCCGCGGTGCCGTGCCGGTGGCCCTGCACGACCGTCTCCACGACCTGACCGACGCCCTGCCGCTCGCGGAGCTCCCCGCGGTGCTCGCGGCCGCTGACGTCATGGTCGGCGACGACTCCGGCCCGCGGCACCTCGCCGTCGCGGTCGGCACCCCCACGGTCGGCGTGTTCTGGTTCGGCAACGTGGTGAACGCGGGCCCGATCGACCGCGGACGGCACCGGGTGCACATGTCCTTCGTCACGCGCTGCCCGGTGTGCGGCATCGACGTGACCCAGGTCGGGTGGACCGCTGAGCGCTGCGAGCACGACCCGTCGTACGTCGACGAGGTCCAGCCCGAGGCCGTGCTCACCGACGTCGAGGACCTCCTCGCGACCGTGCGACCCCGGGAGCGAACGGCCGCACCGGTCGTCTGAGCCGGCGCAGGAGTGCACCCGGACGCCGGCTCCGACCCCGTCGGGAACCGAGCGATCGGGCGGGACGTGCCACGCGCACTGCGCCGAGCGGGCGCGATCCGTCGCCGGGCGGCGCCGAGCGTGACGGATCGGGCCCGCTCGGAGAACCGAGCGGGCAGACCCAGCGGGCAGACCCAGCGGGCAGACCGAGCGGACAGCCGGGCAGCTGGACCGAACGACGGGAGGCGCGGTACCGACCGGCACCGCGCCTCCCGTTGCGTCGTCAGCGGGGCCTACGGCCAGCTGGGCTCCGTCGCGGGCATGATCGACAGCTCGCGGATCTCGCAGCCGGCCGGCTGCGACAGCGCGAACAGGATCGAGTTCGCCACGTACTCCGGCTCGATGAGCTGCGCGTCCGGGCCCGGCTTGTACTGCTCGGTCCGGCCCTCGAAGAACGCGGTGCGCATGCCGGCGGGGATGATGTTCGTCACACCGATGCGCCCGGCGGTCTCGGCGGCCAGCGCCTGCGAGAAGCCGCGCACGCCGAACTTCGACGCCGAGTAGGCCGTGCCGTCGCCGACGCCCTTGAGCGCGAGCGACGACGAGATCGTCACGACTCGGCCGTGCGTCGCCTCGAGGGCGGGCAGCGCGGCGCGCACCACGGCGGCGGTGCCGAGCAGGTTGACCCCGACGATGCGCTCCCAGTCGCCCGAGGAGATCCCGCCGATCGGCGCGGGCTTGTCGATGCCAGCGGCGGTCACGACGGCGTCGAGTCCGCCGTGGCGCTCCGCGGCCTCGCGGACGGCGCGCTCGGTCGCCTCGGTGTCCGTGACGTCCACGGCGACGGCGTCGGTGCCCTCCGGGACGCCGTCGACGCGCAGGTCGAGGACGATGGGGGTGCCGCCGGCCTCGACGACCGCGGCGACGACGGCCGCGCCGAGACCGGAGGCGCCGCCGGTGACGAGGACGCGACCGATGGGGGTGGTGGGGACGGGCATGGACTTCCTTCCGGGAGTGGCGTGGTGCCGGTCCGTCGGCGGTGCCGACGGGACGTGTGTGGTGACCGGTGACGGACGGGAGGCCCGTGGCGGCGGTGCGCCGTGCCTCCCGTCCGACGTGTGGTCGGGGTGGGTCCTCAGCCGACCGCGGCGAGTGCCGCGGCGAGCCGCGTGGTGGACCGACCGGAGTGGAACGGGACGGTGACGACCCGACCGCCCCACTCGGCGAGCGTGGCTGCCTCGGGGAGCTCGCTCGCGGCGTAGTCGCCGCCCTTCGCCCAGACGTCCGGGCGGAAGCGGCGGAGGGCCTCGTCCGGGGTGTGCTCGTCGAAGACGACCACGGCGTCGACGCAGTCGAGCGCGAGCAGCAGCTCGACCCGGTCGTCCTGCGTCATGATCGGGCGCTCCGGCCCCTTGAGGGCGCGCACCGAGTCGTCCGAGTTGAGGCAGACCACCAGGCAGTCGCCGAGCGCCCGCGCTGCGGAGAGCGTGCGGGCGTGCCCGGCGTGGAGCAGGTCGAAGCAGCCGCCGGTGGCGACGACGGTCCCACCGGCGCTGCGGACGTCGTGCACGACGCGCAGCGCGTCGCGGTCCACGCCGGGGACGGGCACCGGAGCCGGGCCGTCGTCGGCGAACAGCGCGGTCACGCCGCCGGCCGCGAGGTACTCCGAGGCAGCGAGCACGCCCGCGGCGACGGCCTCCGCGACGTCGGCACCCTCGGCG
>NZ_JBIQDQ010000027.1:0-27403 GCF_045370965.1 Curtobacterium sp. 179-B 9B NHS | reverse complement strand
GGCCTGACCCGCCGCAGCAGGCGGCGCGCCGCGAAGCCCGCGGCGCGGCGCTCGCGGCACGGCGCTCGCGGCACAACCGGAAGCACGTCGCGCCACGGGATCCCGTGGCGCGAGGTGCTTCCGGTTGTGCGCAAGCAGACAGAACCGCGGGAGCAGAACGGCACCGGCACCGAGAACGGCACCGGCACCGGCACCCGCACCGGCACCGGCACCGGAACCGGCCGCGCACCGGACGGGAGGCGCGTGGCCGGACCGCCCCGCGCCTCCCGTCCGGCCGGTCTGTTGCACCCGCGGTATACCAAGCCGTAGCATCGGCTCACCGCACCACCCCCACACAGGGCCACGACCGCCACCACCGGTCCGCCCGCGGCGAGCGCTCCACCGATGCAGCCCTGGCCGTCCGCTGCCGGCTGAGCCCCACTGGACCCGCACGTGAACCCCTCCCCCTTCGGTCTGTACGACCCTGCCCGCGAGTCGAGCGACTGCGGCGTCGGCTTCATCACCCGCCTCGACGGGGTGCCGACCCACGACGTCATCGTCCGCGGTGACGAAGCGCTCTGCTCGATCCCGCACCGGGGCGGCAAGTCCGCCGAGGGCGTCGGTGACGGCGCCGGCGTGAGCATCGACCTGTCGGTGGAGTTCTTCAGCGCGGTCACCGGCGAGGAGCTCGTCGCCGGGCACTTCGGCGTCGCGAACTGCTTCGTGCCGGCCGACCCCGACGAGCGTGCCGCCGCCGTGCAGACCGTGACCGACGCGATCGAGCACGAGAGCTTCACGCTGCTGCTCGTCCGCGACGTCCCCGTCGACCACTCGGTCGCCCGTCCCGAGGCCGAGCAGTACCAGCTGCCGATCGTGCAGTGGGTGTTCCGCGCGCCCGAGGGGTGGTCCCGCACCGACGTCGACGCCGCGGCGAACCGCGCCCTGCTCGCCGTCGAGCGCGTGTCCTACACGCAGGCGGCCGAGGCCCGAGCCCCGCACGCCGCGCTCTACCCGCTGTCGCTCAGTGCCCGCACGCAGATCCTCAAGGGCCGACTGAACTCGGGCGAGGTGATCTCGTACTTCCGCGACCTCACGGACCCGCGGCACTCGGTGCGCACGCTCTACTTCCACACGCGGTTCTCGACGAACACCGAGCCGCACCCGACCATGGCGCAGCCGTTCAGGTTGATGGCGCACAACGGTGAGCTCAACACCGACCGGAAGAACCGCCTGTCGGACGAGGCACTCGCCGCCGCCCGCACCCGCAGCATCGTCCGGCCTCCCGGACAGTCGGACTCGAGCCGGCTCGACCAGACCCTGCAGAGCCGCGTGTTCGACGACGGGCTCGAGATCGTCGAGGCCGTCGTCACGCTCATGCCGCCGGCGTGGGAGAACGACCGCACCCTGACGGCCGACGTCCGGGACATGCTCGAGTACTTCTCGCTGTACGAGGAGAAGAACGACGGCCCGGCCGCGGTGATCTTCAGCGACGGCGACGTCGTCGGCGCACGGCTCGACCGACTGGGGCTCCGTCCCCTGCGGACCGTGCAGACGGACGAGTACCTCATGGTGGCGTCCGAGTCCGGCCAGGTGACGTTCCCGGCCGACGAGGTCGTGCACCGCGGTCGCATCGAGGCCGGCGGCATGCTCGTCGTCGACCACCGCACCGGGTCGGTGATGCGCACGGACGAGGTCCTGCGGATGCTCGCCGCCCGTCGCGACTACGGGACGCTGCTCGACGCCGCCCGCGTGCACCTCGACGACCTGCCGGCGCCGGCGTACGACCGCGGCACCAGCACGCTCGGCTACGACGGCGACCTGTCGCTCGCGGGCCGCTACGTGGCGTACTCGCTGAACCAGGAGAGCTTCCGGTTCATGCTCGACCCGATGCTCGCCACCGGCTCGGAGCGCATCTCGGCGATGGGCTACGGCAACGCCATCAACGCGCTGAGCGACACCGAGGGCGGCATGGCGAAGTACTTCTCGCAGCGCTTCGCCCAGGTGACGAACCCGCCGCTCGACTCGATCCGCGAGGCCGACGGCATGTCGATGCGGGTCGCCCTCGGCAGCAAGCCGGACGGTACGGGCAGCGCGTCCGGCACGTCGAGCCGGCAGATCGTCGTGGACTCCCCCGTCCTCGGGCACCTCGACATGGTCCGCCTGCGCGACCAGACGATCGTGCCGCTCGAACGGTTCGACATGCTCTACGTGCCGGTCGTCGACGACGAGCAGGCGAACGCGGACGCCGTCCGTACCGCGACCGAACGGCTCGCCGGTGCCGTCGTGGCCTTCGCCGAGCGCCAGGGCGGGATCGCGGTCCTGACCGACCGCTCGGTGTCGTCGACGCACGCACCCCTCCCCGTGATCCTCGCCGTCGCCGCCGTCAACCAGCGGCTCATCGAGACCGGTCTGCGCCTGCGGGTGTCCGTGGTCGCCGAGTCCGGCCAGCTGCCGTCCTCGCACCACGTGGCCACCGCCCTGGGCTTCGGGGCCTCGGCCGTGTACAGCCTGTCCGCCCGGCTCCGCGCGGAGGAGAAGTACCCCGCCGCCCCCGCACCCGCCGGCGAGCTCACCGAGACGGATGCCGCCCTCCAGCGCTTCCGCAAGGCGGCCGAGAAGGCGCTGGCGAAGACGATGGGCCGCGTCGGCCTGTGCACCGCCGAGAGCTACATCGGCGGCGAGTTCTTCGAGCCGAACTACCTCGACACCGGCGACGACCTGTTCGCCCGGGTCTTCCCGCACATGGCCGCTCCGGTCGGCGGTGTCGGCTTCGCCCGCATCGCCCAGGCGTCCACCGAGTGGCACGAGCGCGCGCGCTCGGTCGCCACCGAGGGCCAGGTCCCCCTGCTCGGCCTGTTCAAGGAGCGGTCGGACGGCGCCGGACACTCGTTCGGCGTCGCGAGCGTCCGCGGCTTCGGCGGCATGACCGAGGAGCGCCCGGCCTTCGAGCGCTCCGGTGACTCCGACGCGCTGCGGCTGCTCACGCTCCGGCAGCTCGACGACTCGTTCGGCATCTCGGACACGGCGTACCGGAACACCGGTTACGACCGGCTGAGCGACGCCGAGATCGACGCGCACCGCATCACGCCGGGCTACGTCACGTTCCTGCAGACCACGCACGACGAGCGTTCCCGCCGCCCGGCGGCCCTGCGCGACGTGCTCGCCCTGCCCGCGGACGTCACCGGCATCGACGAGGCGCCGGACTTCGCGCGCGAGCTCGGCCGCTTCTCGACCACCGGGAACGCGAGCATCACGGTGCGCGGGCTGTCCGGCTCGCGGTCTTCCTCGGAGGACGCCCTGCCGGGAGGCACGACCCGCTTCACCCTGCGGCTCACCTCGACGGGGCCCACGGGCGCACTGCGCCACCGGGCCCTCGCGGACGGGCTCGCCCTGCTGCACCCCGGCACGGTCGACGTCGACGTCGTCGCCGACGATCGGGTGACGCTGCGCGCCACCGGTGCGGCCGCCGACCTGCTCGGCCTGCTGCAGCAGGCACCGGCGAGCGTCGACGTGGCCGAGGTCCAGCCCGCGCACGAGATCACCCGGACCCTGGCGTCCGGTGCGATGAGCCACGGCGCCCTCGTCGCGACCGCACACGAGGCCGTCGCCCACGGCACGAACATGGTCGGCGGCATGTCGAACTCGGGCGAGGGCGGCGAGCACCACTCCCGCTACGGCACGATCCGCGGCTCGCGCATCAAGCAGTTCGCCTCGGGTCGGTTCGGCATCTGGGCGGGCTACCTGGCCGACCCGATGCTCGAGGAGCTCGAGATCAAGATCGGCCAGGGCGCGAAGCCCGGCGAGGGCGGGCAGCTCCCCGCACCCAAGGTCACGGTGGACATCGCCGCGGCCCGGGGTGGAACGCCCGGCGTCGAGCTCATCTCGCCGCCGCCGCACCACGACACGTACTCGATCGAGGACCTCGCGCAGCTCATCCACGACTGCAAGGCCGCCCGGGTCCGCGTGGTCGTGAAGCTCGTGTCCTCCGAGGGCATCGGCACGATCGCGGTCGGCGTCGCGAAGGCCGGCGCGGACGTCATCAACGTCGCGGGCAACACCGGCGGCACCGGCGCCGCGGCCGTCACGAGCCTGAAGTACGCCGGACGCTCCGCGGAGATCGGTGTGGCCGAGGTGCACCAGGCCCTCGTCGCGAACGGCCTGCGCCAGAAGGTCACGCTCCGCTGCTCCGGTGCGCACCAGACCGGCTCGGACGTCGTCACGAGTGCGCTGCTCGGCGGGGACTCGTTCGAGTTCGGCACGACCGCGCTCATGATGCTCGGCTGCGTGATGGCGAAGAACTGCAACGTGAAGTGCCCGGCGGGCCTGACCACGAACGCCGAGGCCTTCGAGGGCGACCCCCGAGCGCTCGCGCAGTACCTGCTCAACATCGCGCACGACGTCCGGCAGATCCTCGCGCGACTCGGCCTGCAGTCCCTCCGCGAGGCCCGGGGTCGCACCGACCTGCTGCAGCTCCTCGACCACCCGGCGTCCGTCGGCCGGCTGGACGTGCGGAACCTGCTCGCGCAGGTGCCCGAGAAGGTCGTCACCGACCCCGAGTACCTCGAGAAGGACTACCGCACCGACGACGCCCTGATCGACCAGGTGCGGGCCGCGCTCGTCGACGGGCACGAGCACGCCCTGACCGTGGACGGCATCGGCCTGGGCAACGCCGACAAGTCGGTCGGCGGGCAGCTCGGGATCGACGTCGAGCGCCTCCTCAACCACGAGCTGCGGGACGTCGACCTGTCGGGCCACCCGGCGGTCACCACCGACGACCGCGGTCGTCGTCGCCTGGTCGACGGCGCGGTGACGGTCCGCACCCACGGCGCTGCCGGGCAGTCGTACGGCGTCTTCACGAACGACGGCACGACGCTCGAGCACACCGGCACGGCGAACGACGGTGTCGGCAAGAGCCAGTCCGGCGGACGCATCGTCGTCCGTGCCCCGGGCGGCGGGAGCGCCGAGCGCGGCGGCAACGTCCTCGTCGGCAACTTCGCGCTGTTCGGCGCCACCGGCGGACGCACGTTCGTCGAGGGCGAGGCCGGCGACCGGTTCGCCGTCCGGAACTCGGGCGCGACGGCGGTGGTGGAGGGCCTCGGCGACTTCGGCTGCGAGTACATGACCGGCGGCGCCGTGCTCAACCTCGGCGGCTACGGCAAGGGCCTCGGCAACGGCATGTCCGGCGGGTTCCTGTACCAGTACGACCCGTCGGGAGCGGTGACCGAGCGCGCGAGCACCGACTCGCTCCTCGTCTTCCCCGTCACGGAGACCGAGCGCGGTGCGTTCCACGAGGCCGCGGCGAAGCTGCTGCTCGAGTGGCACCTCGAGGCCACCGGGTCCGCCCTCGCCGAGCGGCTGCTCGCGGACTGGGCGACCACTCGCGAGCACGTGTTCGTCGGGATGCCGCGCGCGCTCCTGCTCAGCCAGGACGCCGACGAGATCCTCGCCGCCGCGACGCGGAACGAGCTCCTCGACGAGCTCGCGACCTCGGTGGCGACGGACAAGCTCCGGGCGTTCAAGGTGGACTACCGCGACCAGCGGACGGTGCTCGACGGCCGCGCCCCGGCGCTCGGTGACCAGGGCGAGGACACGTTCTCGCTGCTGTCGTCGTACACGGTGCTCGGGGTGGCGCAGGACGTCGCGCAGGAACGTGTGCCGGGTGCCGCGCCGAGCGACCCCCGGGTGACCGAGGCGGTGCGCAACCTCGTCCTGACCGAGGACTTCCAGGTGAAGCAGCGCGTCGTCAAGTACCTCCGCGGCACGTTCGACCGGTTCGCCGACGACGAGCTCGCGACCCTCATCGCCGTCAAGCGGCTCGACGACGCCAAGCGTGCCCTCGCACAGCGGAACAACCGCAGCGCGGACATGCCCGGCACCACGGGGTGGATCATGCACCAGAACGCCAAGAACGCCGGCCGTGTCCGCGCCGCCCGCTTCGACGAGCTGCTCGCGACCGCGGCGCTCGAGGACATCGCCGCCCGCGCCCCGCAGGCCCCCGTCGAGGCGGTGTCGGCATGAGCACGCTTCCCCCCACCGGGCAGCTGATCCCCGTCGACGCGCCGTTCTCGGCAGCGCAGGAGTCGTGGCTCGCCGGGTTCATCGCCGGCATCGCGGCCGCGGGCAAGCGTGCCACCGGCGGTGCCCCGACCACGACGGTGGACGTGCTCTTCGGGACGCAGACCGGCAACGCCGAGTTCCTCGCCGACGAGCTCGTCACCGGCGCGAAGGCCCGCGGGCTCGGCGGACGGGCGACACCGCTCGACGCCGTGACGCCGGAGCAGCTCGCCGGCATGTCGCACGTGCTCGTCGTCACCTCGACGTACGGCGAGGGCGAGATGCCCGACAACGCCGGACTCTTCTGGGACGCGGTCCAGGCCTCGACGGTCCCCCGGCTCGAGGGGCTGCAGTACGCGGTGCTCGGGCTCGGCGACACGAGCTACGACGAGTTCTGCCAGGCCGGGAAGCTCCTCGACCTGCGGTTCGAGCAGCTCGGCGCGACCCGCATCCACGACCGCGTCGACTGCGACGTCGACTTCGAGGACCCCGCGGCGCTCTGGAGCGCGGCGGTCCTCGACCGGCTGGCGGCCGAGGCCGGAGCGCAGCCCGGGGCGGACGGCCCCGCCGCAGCCGCGACCACGTCGTCCGCCGCAGCGGGCGCGTCGGAGGCGGGCCGCGCCTCCCGGCCGGGATCGCAGTGGAACAAGCGCAACCCGTACCGAGCCCCGCTCGTCGTGAACCGGCTGCTCTCCTCGCCGCGCAGCGCGAAGGAGATCCGGCACGTCGAGTTCGACCTCGGCACCTCGGGCATCGAGTACCGCGCCGGCGACGCCCTCGCGGTGGTACCGCACAACGACCCCGCGCTCGTCGACCAGCTGCTCGAGCACCTCGGGGCCGACGGGGCCGCCGTGTTCGACGGACGGCCGCTCGCCGAGGTCCTGCGCACCGAGCGCGAGATCCGGACGCCGTCGAAGGACCTCGTGGCCGACCTCGTGCAGCGCGCACCGGCGTCGGAGCTCGCGGCGGTCGTGTCGCACGGGGACAAGCACGAGCTCGACCGGTGGCTCTGGGGCCGCGACGTCCTCGACCTGCTCCGGGACGCCGGTACCGCGGCGCCGTCGATGGAGGAGCTGCTCCCGAACCTCCGCGGGCTGCAGGCGCGGCAGTACTCGATCTCGTCGAGCCCGCTGGCGCACCCGGACCGCATCCACCTGACGATCGCGTCCGTCCGCTACGGCGACGCGCGCCGGTCCCACGCCGGCGTCGCGTCGACGTACCTGGCCGACCGGGTGCAGGCCGACGGTGAGGTCGACGTGTACCTCCAGCCGAACGCCGCGTTCGGGGTCCCCGCCGACGGCGACGCCCCGATGGTGATGATCGGCCCCGGCACCGGCATCGCCCCGTTCCGCGGGTTCCTGCACGAGCGGGCAGCGGCCGGTGCGACCGGGCGGAACTGGCTGTTCTTCGGCGACCAGCACCGCGAGACCGACTTCGTGTACGAGGACGAGCTCACCGCGATGCAGGCGTCGGGCGTGCTCACCCGGCTCGACCTGGCGTTCTCGCGCGACCAGGCCGAGAAGGTCTACGTGCAGACGCGGATGCGCGAGCAGGCGGCTGAGCTCTTCCGGTGGCTCGAGGACGGGGCGCACGTGTACGTGTGCGGCGATGCCTCGCGCATGGCGAAGGACGTCGAGCAGGCGCTCCTGGAGGTCATCGCGACCGGTCGGGGCCGCGGGGACGACGACGCGCAGGCGTACCTGGCGGACCTGCGGCGCGCGAAGCGCTACGTCCGCGACGTGTACTGAGCGGCGCCGCCGCCGAGGCGTGCCCCGGCCGCCGAGGGACCGACGGCCGGGGCACCCGAGGGACGGTCACCCGGTGACGGCGACCGACTCCGCATCCCGCACGACGAAGAAGTCCGAGTACAGCGCGCACCCGTCCGGCTCGACCAGGAGACCCCTGATCCAGATCTCGTGTCGACACTCCACCTCGACGACCGTCCCGGCGCGGTCGTCGACCGTGTCCTCCGTCGCGGACATGCGGTTCCCTCCGTCCGCGGTCGCAGCCGGCCGGCTCCCTGACGCCGGCCGTGGGGACTGTGCGTCCCGCGGCACCCGTACCCTACGGAGGCGCCTGCGACGGCCGGAACCCGTTGACCCGGCTCCGCCGCTGTGCTACTCCGTGTCGCCGGCGGACGCGGACTCCGCCGCCCCCGGGACGACCGCCCGGGACCACGCGGAGTCCGCCGCGGTGCTCGTGTCCGGTGGCTCGGGCACGAGCACGAGCCCGGCACCGGAGGTCGCCGCCGCGTAGAGCTCCTCGAGCCAGCTGCGGTTGATCGCGGGCACCCGGCTGCCCGCGAAGGTGAACCGCAGGCTGACGTTCGGGTGCAGCCAGACGGAGCTGCGCCCGTCGCCGTGGAGCACGTCGTCCTTCCACGAGAACACGAAGCGGTGGTCGCGCCGCAGCATGTTCACGATGACGATCTGCAGGTGCGTGAGCGCGCGGTCGTCGACCCGCAGGTCGAGCACCTCACCGTCGTAGACGATCTGACCCATGAGGATCCTTCTACACCGTGCCGGCGAGCGAGGGACGGGTGCGGGACGGACGGGAGGCGCGGTGCCGGCCGGCACCGCGCCTCCCGTCCGTCGTGGGGTCGCGTCAGTCCTGCGCGGTCGCCTCGTAGTGCCGCGCACCGCCGCGCACACCCGCGAAGCGGTACGGCGCAGCCGTGACGCGGGGCCGCTCGACGTCCTCGCTCGTGGCGGCACCGGCAGCGTGCAGCTCCCGGTACGCGTCGACCGTCAGCGGGGTGCGCGCCGCGAGCAGTGCGCGGACCCGGCCCTCGCGGCGGTGGGAGCGGTAGTCGGGCCGGACGATCCCGGTGATGAGCTCCCCGACGCTGCCCGAGCCGTAGCTGAACAGGGCGATCCGCTCGCCGCCCAGGTCGTCGTCGAGGTCGAGCAGCGCCGCGAGCCCGATCCAGAGCGACGCTGTGTAGGTGTTGCCGGTCTGCTTGTTGTAGGTGAAGCCGATCGCGAGCTCGGACTCGTCGAAGGGCACCCCGACGTGCTGCGTGAGCTTCCGGTGCGCCTTGAGCGCCATCTTCGTGAACGGCTGGTGGTGGACGAAGCGCACGATGTCCTCGTACGCCGGGCCGCCCTGCGACGCCAGGTCGTCCCACGCCCCGACGAACGCGTCGACGTACGCGCTGACCGACAGCCGGCCGTCGACGAGCGCCGTCGAGCGGTCGTTCGGTCGCCAGAAGTCGTCGACGTCGGCGGTGAAGACGCCCGCGGCGGGCTCGATCTCGATGAGGTCGGGGTCCGCGGACACCAGGATCGCGGCGGCCCCGGCGCCCTGGGTGGGCTCGGCGGCGGTGTCGACGTCGTACCGGGCGACGTCGGCGGCGATGACGAGGACCCGCTCGTGGGGTGCGCGCGCGATGATGCCCAGGGCGAGCTGCACGGCCGCGGTCCCGCCGTAGCAGGCCTGCTTCAGCTCGACCACGCGGACGTTCTGCGGGAGGCCGAGGAGCCCGTGCACGTAGACACCGGCGGCCTTGGACTGGTCGACGCCCGACTCGGTCGCGAACAGCACCGTGCGGATGCCCTCGACGCCGTGGCGGTCGATGACCTCCTTCGCGGCGGCGGCACCCATGGTGACGATGTCCTCGTCGGGCGCGGGGACGCTGAACGCGTCCTGCCCGATGCCGACGTGGTACTTCGCCGGGTCGACACCGAGCCGTTCGGCCAGGTCGTCGAGCTCGAGCACGTGGTGGCCGGTCGCGATCGCGATGTCGTGGATGCCGACGGACAGCGGCTGCCGTGCGTCGCGCTGCTGGGCGCTCATGCTGCACCTCCTGCGGGCTTCGACCCGCGACGTTCCATGGCGACGTGTGCCGCCATCAGCTCGCCCGGGTTGGTCTGGGCGGCGAGCAGGGACAGCTCACCGCAGAGCACCGTCGCCGCGCACAGGGCGGCCAGGCGGCGGGCGTTGGCACCGGGCTCCCGGTCCTCACGGCAGCCGAGGCGCACCAGGGCGTCCTCGACGACGGGCAGGTCCCCGCCCTTGCCGTTGCCGACCGTGCCGACGATGAGGTGCGGCAGCGCCGTGGAGAAGTAGAGGTCGTCACCGCGGGCCTCGGCGTAGGTGATGCCCTGCGAGCCCTCGACGATGTTGGCGGCGTCCTGCCCGGTGGCCAGGTAGAAGCCGAGGAGCATGTTCGCGTAGTGCGCGTTCGCGGAGCGCAGGGCCCCGGCGATGGTCGAGCCGACCAGGTTCTTCGCCACGTTGAGCTCCGCGATCCGCGCAGCGCTCGACCGCAGCCGCTTCTCGACGATCTCCCCCGGGATCACGATCTCGGCGATCGTGTTCCGGCCGCGACCGCGGATGCCGTTCACCGCGGTGGCCTTCTTGTCCGTGCAGAAGTTGCCCGAGACGCTGACGTAGCGCAGGCCCGGCTCCCACGCGAGGATCGCGGGCAGCAGCTTGTCCGCCGCCTGCGTCACCATGTTGTGGCCGGAGGCGTCACCCGTGGTGAACGCGAAGCGCAGGAACAGCAGGTCGCCGACGATCTCGGGGTGCACCTCGATGAGCTTCGCGAAGCGGCTCTGCCCGGCGACGATCTGCTCGAGTTCGTCCTGGCGCGCGAGGATGCGGCCCGCCGCGATGTGCGCAGCGGCGGCGCTGTCCGCCTTCACGACGACCGAGCGGGTCATGCGCTCGTCGACGACGGTCGCGACGATGCCGCCCTCGACCATGCGCGAGATGCGGGCACCGCGACCGACGGACGGCCACAGCGGCGACTCGTACGTGGCGAGGGGCACCTCGTGCTCGCCCTCGACGGCGTTGCCGCTCACGCGGATCGGCCCCACCCACTTCGTGGGGATCGGGGTCAGCAGGTCGGTCATTCGACGCTCCCTTCGGGCGCTTGCACCGCGACGCTGAGGTGTCTGATGTCGTGCGCCTCCCAGGCGCGGTGGATGCCGGCGAGGTCGGTGTCCGCCGGGACGAGCGCGATGCCGCAGTCGCCGCCGCCGGCACCGGACGGCTTCGCCGCCCCGCCGGCCGACTCGACGACGTCGCACAGGGTCGCGAGTCGCTCGGTCTCGATCTGCGAGCCGACGGACGCGCCGAGTCGCTGCATGAGCACGCGGGCGCGCCGCAGGGCGTCGAGCGTCACCGCGGCGTCGCCGGTCCGGAGGCCCGTGGTCAGGTCGTCGACGCAGGCGCGGCTGTCGTCGAGGAACGCCTGGTACCCGCCGTTGCGGTGCTTCCGGACCACGCTGACGAGCTTCGTCGTCGACGCCGGCGAGCCCGTCCAGCCGACCAGGAGTTCGAGGTCCGCCGGCGCGGGCAGGCGCTGCACGTCGAAGCCGGTCCAGGCGTCGGTGTCGTCGAGGATCGCGGTCACGGAGCGGCGGTCGAGCATGGCCACCAGGCGCTCGCGGTCCGGTGCGCTGTAGCGGAGCCAGCCGCCGAAGGTGCTCGCGGCGAGGTCGCCGCCGGACGCGCGCGGGTTGACCCGGACGGTCGCGAGCAGCGCGACCCGGAAGCGGTCCCGCTGCGAGAGCCCGATGCCGTAGAACCGGTCGAGTGCGCCGACCGTGGCCACGGTGACCGCGGCCGAGGATCCGAGTCCGAACTTCCGACCGCTGGCGTCGTCGAGCTGGCTCTCGATGCGGAGGTCGTGGAACCGCGGTGCGATCCCACGCTCGGCCCGGAGCTTCTCGACCAGGTCGATCGTCGCCATGACGTAGTCGTAGGGGTGGTGCTCGCGGTCCAGCGCCAGGCCGTCCTCGTCGCGGGTCCACGTCAGCGGGAGGTGCCCGTACTCCTCGGAGTGCACGCTCCCGGAGCCGTGCCCCTCGCGCACCCGGGCGGTGATGGCCCGGTCGAGGGCGATGAGCACGGACGGCTGCCCGGGCTCGACGACGGCGTACTCGCCCGCGACGAACAGCTTGCCGTGGGCGCGGAACTCGATCACTCGGCGGTCTCCTCAGGTCGGACGGCACCCACTCCGGGTGCCTCCGTCCCTTCGGAGCGGACGACCCGTGCGCCTGGTCCGGTGCCCGACTCGATGACGTCTCCCAGACCGGCGAGCGCCGTGGCGACGGCACCGCGGTCCTCGGGCTTCGTGAGCACCACGACGTTCGGGCCGGCGTCGGCGGTCGCGTACGCCTCGGTCCCGGCGGCACGGAGCTCGGCGACGGCGTCGAACACGGCGACGCTGCGGGCGTTCAGGTACCGGATGGGCGGGAAGGCGCCCTCGATCGTCGCGTGCATGCGGAGCGCGTTGCTCTCGGTGAGCTCCCCGATCCGGGTGAAGTCACCGGCGGCGCAGGCGTCGAGCATCTCCCCCACGGTCTCGGTCGTCGACGTCACCCACGCCGGGTAGAACGGCGAGGTCGCGATCGTCCGGCGCATCGCCTCGCGCGAGCCGATCGCCTTCTCGCCGGCGGAGATCGTCACCACGACCATGGCCATCGGCGGGGCGGGGACGCGCTCGGCGTAGGAGCCCTGGTCGTCGCCGGCGTGCCAGACCGCGACGCCGCCGGGGATCGAGCGCGTGGCGGACCCCGAACCGCGTCGGGCGAGCCGGGAGAGGTCGCGCTCGGACAGGTCGAGCCCGTAGGCCGCTGACGCGGCGGTCGCGAGGGCCGCGAAGCCGGACGCGCTGGAGGCCAGCCCGGCGCCGGTCGGCACGGTGTTCTCGGAGACGACGGCCGCGCGGTCCGACGACCCGGCGAGCTCGCGCACGATGTCGAGGAACTGCTGCACGCGGAGCAGCGCACCCTCGGGGGCCGCGCCGCCGTTGAGCACGAGCGAGTCGGCGGCCGCCGCGGCGTCGAGCGTCACGGTCGTCGTGGTCGGGAAGACGTCGAGGCCCATCGACACGCTGCCGGTGGCGGGCAGGGCGAGCTGCGCGTCGGCCTTGCCCCAGTACTTCACGAGCGCGATGTTGGGGTGCGCGACGGCGGTGGCGGTCATCAAGCGCGGGCTCCGATCGTGGTGGTCCAGGTCTCCGTCGCGCCCGCGGCACGGAGTGCGGCGGACACGCGGTCGGCGTGCTCCCCGTCCGCGACGAGCGCGAGGACGCATCCGCCGCGCCCACCGCCGGTGAGCTTCGCGCCGAGGGCGTCCGCACGGCGTGCGGCGTCGACGAGCCGGTCGAGGTCCGCGCTCGACACGTCGAGTTCGGTGAGCAGTTCGTGCGCGGCGTCCATCGTGGCACCGAGGGCCTGGGCATCGCCATCCTCGAGTGTCCCCCGTGCGCGTCGCGCGAGGGCGCCGATGGCATCGACGACGCCGTCGACCGTGGCGGGGTCGGCGTCGTGCCGTTCCCGGACGGCCGCGACTGCCTCGCGCGTGTGCCCCGGGACACCGGTGTCCGCGACGACGAAGGTGAACACCGCGCCGAGCGGGACGGGCTCGACCACGCCGCCCTCGAACCACACGGGCACCTCGGCGACGACCCCTCGGGCGTCGAGTCCGGAGGGGCGGCCGTGGGCGACGCGCTCGCACTCCTGCACGAGTTCGTGGTGCTCCTCGGGGTCGAGGGTCCGACCGAAGACGTCGGCCACGGCGGCGGTCACGGCGGCGGCGACGGCGGCGCTCGAACCCATGCCCCGGGCGGTCGGCACGGCACTGTCGACCCGGACGTGCACGTGCTGCTCCTCGGCACCGAGGTGCCGGAGCGTCGCGGTCACGGCGGTCACCGTCGGCAGCACGGCCGCCGGTGCGGTGCCGAGGGGTCCGGTGTGCACGGTCGACTCGAGCCGGCTGCCGTCGCCGGGTGCCACCGGGGTCACCGTCGCGGTCACCCGCACGTCGAGCACGGGGAGCACGAGCGCGGGTACGCCGTACACCACGGCGTGCTCGCCGATCAGGATCGTCTTGCCGTGGGACGACGCTGACCCGGTGCGGAGGCTGGGTCCTGCTCCCGGGGTCGCGGTGCTGTCGGTGTCGTTGCTGGTCATCGTGGCTCAGGTCAGCCTAACCGGCCGTGCGCGCGACCGCCCGGTGCCCGGCTGTGAACAACTCGGTTGTGCACAACCGAGTTGCGTGCCACACTGGTGGGCATGCCGGTGACCGACGAGATGGTGTGCTTCTCGCTCTACGCGGCGTCCCGGGCGACCACCCAGGCGTACCGCGCACTGCTGGAGCCCTGGGGACTGACGTACCCCCAGTACCTCGTCCTCGTGACCCTGTGGATCGAGGGCGACCAGACCGTCTCCACGCTCGGCGAGCACCTGCAGCTCGACTCGGGCACCCTGTCGCCGCTGCTCCGGCGCATGGAGCAGGCCGACCTGGTCCGCCGTGAGCGCCGCAGCACCGACGAGCGCGTCGTGACCGTCACGCTCGGCGACCGCGGTCGCTCGATCCGCCCGGAGCTCGCGCACGTCCCCGCGCGCATCGCCGCCGGGATGGGCCTGTCCGACGAGCAGGCCGCCCTCGAGCTCATCGCGACGCTCCAGCGCCTGACGGCGACCATGCACGCCGCGGCCGACGACACCGGCACCACGACCCCCGACGCCCCCACAGCGTCGGACGACTGACCCCACGAAGGAAGGAAGGACCCCCATGGACGTCCTCTACACCGCCGAGGCGCTCGCCACCGGCGAGGGCCGCAACGGCCACGTCGCCACCAGCGACGGCCGCGTCGAGCACGACCTCGCCATCCCGAAGGAGATGGGTGGCTCCGGCAACGGCGCCAACCCCGAGCAGCTCTTCGCAGCCGGCTACGCCGCGTGCTTCCACTCCGCGCTGCAGGGCGTCGCCCGCGCGCAGAAGGTGAAGATCACCGACTCGACCGTCGGTGGCCGCGTCTCCATCGGCCCGAACGGCCAGGGCGGCTACCAGCTCGCCGTCATGCTCGAGGTCGTCATCCCCGGCCTGGAGCACGACCAGGCCCAGGCCCTCGCGGACGCCGCGCACCAGGTCTGCCCGTACTCGAACGCCACCCGCGGCAACATCGACGTCACCATCGTCGTCTCGGAGGACTGACCCATGACCGACACCACGCCCACCACCATGCGCGCCGTCGTCCACGAGACCTTCGGCGAGCCGGCCGACGTCCTGACCGTCGCCGAGCGCCCCGTCCCGCAGCCCGGCCCCGGCCAGGTGCTCGTCCGCACGGTGCTCTCCCCGATCCACAACCACGACCTGTGGACGATCCGCGGCACCTACGGGTTCAAGCCCGAGCTCCCCGCGGCCAGCGGCACCGAGGCGCTCGGCGTCGTCGAGGCCCTGGGCGAGGGCGTCGACCGCCTGCAGGTCGGCCAGCGCGTCGCGGGCGGCACCTTCGGCGTCTGGGCCGAGTACTACGTCGCCGACGCCGCCGGGCTCGTCCCCGTGCCGGACGCCATGCCCGACGAGTCCGCCGCGCAGCTCGTCTCGATGCCGTTCAGCGCGATCAGCCTGCTGCACTCGCTCGACCTGCACGAGGGCGACTGGATCATCCAGAACGCCGCGAACGGCGCCGTCGGCCGCATGGTCGCGCAGCTCGGCAAGGCCCGCGGCATCAACGTGATCGGTCTGGTCCGTCGCGCCGAGGGCGTCGAGGAACTGCGGGAGCAGGGCATCGACCGCATCGTCGCCACGGACTCCGAGGGCTGGCAGGACCAGGTCCGCGAGCTCACCGGCGGTGCCCCGATCATCGCGGGCGTCGAGTCCGTCGGCGGGAAGGCCGCGGGCGACATCGCCTCGGTCATGGGCGAGAACGGCACGCTCGTCGTCTTCGGCGCCATGGCGTCGCCGACGCTCGAGATCCCGTCCGGCAAGGTCATCTTCGGCCAGCTCACCGTCAAGGGGTTCTGGGGCGCCGTCGTCAGCAGGACCATGCCGGCCGAGCTCAAGGGCCAGCTCTTCGGCGAGCTCATCACCCGCGTGCTCGACGGATCGCTGACGCTCCCCGTCTCCGAGACCTTCGTGTTCGAGGACGCCCGCGACGCGGCGCGTGCCAGCGACACCGCCGGCCGTGTCGGCAAGGTGCTGCTGCGCCCGTAGCAGTGCAGCACCCCGGGACGGACGGGAGGCGCGGTGCCAGCTGGCACCGCGCCTCCCGTCCGTCGCGGCGTGCGCCGGAGGTCACATCGCCTCCTTCAGCCCCTTCCGCACCAGGAGCGCGTTCATCGGGTACGAGCAGACGAACCCGGCGACCATCGCGACCTGCATCGCGACCCAGAACTCGGGGGTCAGCACGCCGACGCGGCCACCGAGCACCGCCGGCAGCAGCGCGAACTGCAGCACCGCCATCGCGCCGTACATGCCGACCTGCCACGCGGTGATGCTGAGGGTGTCGGCCTTGAGCGCGGCGACGAGTCCGTCGCGCCACCCGAGTCCGCGCATCGGCGCGATCGCCGCGTACTGGAACGCGATGCCGACGACGAACGCGATGACGAAGTCGATGATCCACCCGGCGAACATGCGGTCCTGGTAGAGCGTGCCGAGCCCGACGAGGGTGCCGAGGGCCGGGAAGGCGACGAGCCCGAACTCGCCGACGAGGTCACCGAGCGCGCACCCGGCGCCGCAGTGGCTCGTGTCGATCGCGGTGCCCGCCCACCGGCCGTGACCGTCCACCGTCGCGCGGCCCCGGCGGAGGTAGAAGACCAGCCACACCACGCTGCCGAAGAGCATCGTCAGCGGCCAGACGAGCGCCATCACCCGCATGTGCGGCGGGTGCCGGACGACGTCGACCGCGACGACGACCGCGCAGCCGACCGCGACCACGAGGAGCACCGCGCAGACCGCGGTCAGCGTCGTCGGCAGGTCGCCCACCTGCAGTTCGGTCATGACGTGCGCCTCCCGTGATCGTTGTCGCCCGACAACGGTGCACCGTACACACCCGTGCCGGAGCCCCGGTCGAGCAGGCGTCCCCCGGCATCGGTCCGCGTGGCAGCGCGGGCTACCGCTGCGCCTGCTCCGTGGCGACGGCGGAGACGTCACGGGTGGGGAGCCCCTGCTCGACCTCCTCCAGGGTGCGGCCCCGGCTCTCGGGCACGAACCTCCGGATGAAGAGCAGGGCCAGGACGCCGACCACGGCGAACCCGAAGAAGGTGCCGGTGATGCCGGTCGCCGCGACGATCGTGGGGAAGGTCAGCCCGAGGAACGCGTTCGCGGTCCAGAGGCAGAACACGGCGATGCCCATGCCGAGCGCGCGGATCTGCGTGGGGAAGATCTCCGACAGGATCACCCACGTCGCGATGTTGAGGAACGTCTGCATCGAGCCGACGAACGCGACGACGAGGACCAGGATCACCCAGGGTCGAGCGGGGTCGCCCTCGACCAGGGTCATCGACGCGATGCCGATCAGGAAGTGGCACACCGTCGTCAGCGAGTACCCGATGACGAGCGTCGTGCGGCGGTCGATGCGCTCCATGTTGGTGACGGCGACCACCCCGCCGACCACCGCGATGACCCCGGGAGCGATGTTCGCGATGAGGGCCGCCGACTCCTGGAAGCCGGACTCGACCAGGACGGTCTGCCCGTAGTACATGATCGAGTTGATGCCGGTGAGCTGCTGCGCGACACCGATGCCGGACCCGACGAGCACGGTCCGGACCAGCCACCCGCTGCCGAGCAGCGTGCGCCACCCGCCGCCGTGCCGGGCCTCCGCCTCGCGCTCGTTCGCGCGCTCGATCTCCTCGAGTTCGGCCGTGGCGCGCTCCTCGGAGCGGACCTGCACGAGCACCGCACGGGCCTCGCCGTACCGGCCCTTCGACGCGAGCCACCGCGGCGACTCCGGCACGCGCAGCATGCCGACGAAGAGCGCCACCGCAGGCAGGGCGCAGACGGCGAGCATGACGCGCCAGACGCCGTCGCCCTCGCCCCAGAGGGTGCCGATGACGGCGTTCACCACGAAGGCGGCGAGCTGGCCGATCACGATCATGAGCTCGTTGCGGCCCGACAGCGATCCACGGATCTCGTACGGTGCGAGCTCGGCGAGGAAGACGGGCACGACGGTCGACGCCCCACCGACCGCGAGCCCGAGCAGGACCCGGCCGACGACCATGACCCCGAACGTCGGGGCGAGGACGCAGGTCAGCGTGCCGACGAAGAAGGCCACGGCGAGCAGGACGATCGTCCTCCGACGTCCCCAGCCGTCCGCGATCCGACCGCCGAGCACCGCACCGACCGCAGCGCCGAAGAGCAGCGAGCTCGTGACGACGCCCACGGTCAGGTCCGTCAGGCCGAGCTCCTGCTGCATCGGGAGCAGCGCCCCGTTGATCACACCGGTGTCGTAGCCGAAGAGCAGACCGCCGAGGGTCGCGACGAGGGCCAGGACACCGAGACGATGGCGGTGGGGGCCCTCCCCCACCGGGGGGAGAGTGACCTTCGGTGCTGTCGGCGCGGTGTCGACCATTGCGTGGCTCCTTCGTCGGGGGACCCCGCGACGGTGCGCGCGGCGATCGTGTCCCGTTCCGTGTCCCGTCGACCGGACCGCTCACCCGTGCGGCCGGCCGATCCTCCGACCGGTCGGCGGAGGCCGGTGCTGCTCAGTCGGAGTCGGCCGGACCGTCGCCGAGCACGTCGCCGAGCGAGGCCATGCCGGCCCCGTGGTCGGTGTAGCGGCGGACGGTCCGTCGGGCCGCTGCACTCGCGGCCCCGCCGAGCGCCGGGTTGCGCCGTGCCGCG
Organism: Curtobacterium sp. 179-B 9B NHS; assembly: GCF_045370965.1. NCBI lineage: Bacteria > Bacillati > Actinomycetota > Actinomycetes > Micrococcales > Microbacteriaceae > Curtobacterium > Curtobacterium sp. 179-B 9B NHS. The sequence goes on along the minus strand of NZ_JBIQDQ010000027.1, from coordinate 8,788 downwards.
TCCGCCACCCGACCCGCGTGCCCGGCGGTGGACAGCAGGACGTTCGCCAGTGCGCGTGCGGCGCCGGACTCCGGGACCCCGGTGACGGTCCAGGCGCTCCGGAGCTGCTCGTCCGGTGTGACCCCGCGACGGGTGCCCATCCGGTGCCAGTCGGAGAGGGCGCCCTCGGTGCGCTCAGCGGCCCGCTCGACCTCTCCTGCACGCCGGCGCTGGACCGCGCGGACGGCGTCGGCCGAGGCGTCGTCCGTCCCGTGCTCGCGTCCCTCGACGGCGGCGGCGCGCTGCCGGGCGGCCGTGTCGTCGCCGCCCGCCTCGGCGATGCGAGCGGCATGGGCGGCGGCTGCGGCGGCGAGGATGTCGTGGCGGTCCATGCCTCGACGGTAGCCGCTCGCACCGACAGCTACGTCCCTCGACACATCCGCCCGCCGCCGCTCCCTCCCGCGCCGGATCCGCCGGTAGCATCTCGAACCGAGGGGGAATCATGAACCGAACCGTTGCGACCGGTGCCACCGCTCTGGTCGTCGCCGTCGCGCTGTCCGGTTGCTCGCTGCTCGGCGGGTCCGACGGAGCGCTCCCGGCGCCCTCGGTCCCGCCGACGGCGAGCCGGACGTCCACCCCGTCGCCGACGGCGACCGAGGACCCGGACGCCGCCCGGCTCGAGGCCTCGGCGACCCCGCGCGCGCCCAGCCCGGTCGCGTCCGAGGCCGCCGTCCCCGACCCCGTGCTCACCCCGATCCCGGCCGGGACGGTGCTGGCCGAGGGCGACGTCGCCTCACCGAAGGGCAGCATCCACTTCCACTACCGCGTCGTGGCGGACGGCGACGACACATTCACCGCGCAGTTCAGCGGCGTGACCTCGTCGCTGCCCGTCCCGATCGGGGCCGGGTTCTTCGAACGCGAGCGGACGGTGGGCGACGGCCTGACCTACCCCGGCGTGGGCGACACCGTGCTCGGCGGTCCGACCCCCGCGCCGGTCGCGAAGGACGTGCCGCTCGACGGCTCGGGTGTCGACCCGTCGGGGCTCGTGACGCTCGTGGTGTCCTCGGCGGCCGACCCCGGCCAGGCCGACCTGCCGATCGAGATCGCGGCCGGCAAGGTGCTCGCGGTCGCGCCGGTGCGTTGGTCGGTGCCCGAGCGGCAGACGAACGTGCACCCGGTCGACGGCGGAGCACGGTCGAACGCCTCCGGTCCGGTCACGGCGACGACGGCGTCCGGTGCGCCGCGCTCCTACACGGTCGCGCCGGACGACCTGATCGGCGACGTCGCGGCACGCTTCGGCATCAGCGTGAAGGCGCTCGTCTGGTTGAACGCCGACGTGCAGGTGTTCGGCGACGACCAGTACCTGTACGAGGGGACGACCCTCAACCTCGACCCGCTCGCGCGCTGACGCCGGCTGGTCGCACGCCCGCCGAGTCTCGCGCAGGCGGACGTGTTCGCGGCCCGCGAGCCGCGAAGGTGTCCGCGGGGCCGAGTCTCGGGGCCGGGCCGCCCCGCGGCAAGCGCGACCACGCACCGGACGGGAGGCGCGGTGCCAGCTGGCACCGCGCCTCCCGTCCGTCGTCAGGTGCGTGGGCTACTCGCCGCGCAGCTCCAGGTACTTGGCGATGAGCGCCTTCGTCGAGGAGTCCTGCGACGCGAGCGCGTCCTGGTCGCCGTCGACCGCCGGGGCGATCTGCAGCGCGAGCTGCTTGCCGAGCTCGACACCCCACTGGTCGAACGAGTCGATGCCCCAGATGGTGCCCTCGGTGAACACGATGTGCTCGTAGAGGGCGATGAGCTGACCGAGCACGCTCGGGGTGAGCTCCGGCGCGAGGATCGACGTCGACGGCTTGTTGCCCGTGAAGGTGCGGGCCGCGACGATGCCCTCGTCGGTGGTGCCCTCGGCGCGGACCTCGTCGGCGGTCTTGCCGAACGCGAGCGCCTTGGTCTGCGCGAAGAAGTTCGCCAGGAACAGCGCGTGGACGTCCTGGCCCGGCTGCACGGCCTTGCCGTCGCCGGACTCGTCCTTGAGCGGACGCGCCGGCTTCGCGACGGTGATGAAGTCCGCCGGGATCAGGCGGGTGCCCTGGTGGATGAGCTGGTAGAACGCGTGCTGGCCGTTGGTGCCCGGCTCGCCCCAGAAGACCTCGCCGGTGTCCGTCGTGACGGGCGAGCCGTCCCAGCGGACGCGCTTGCCGTTCGACTCCATCGTGAGCTGCTGCAGGTACGCGGCGAAGCGGTGCAGGTACTGCGTGTACGGCAGGACCGCGTGGCTCTGCGCACCGAGGAAGTTCGTGTACCAGACGTTGAGCAGGCCCATGAGGACGGGGACGTTCTGCTCGAGCGGCGTGGTGCGGACGTGCTCGTCGACGGCGTGGAACCCGGCGAGGAACTGCTCCCAGTTCTCCTTGCCGATCGCGATGACCACCGAGGTGCCGATGGCCGAGTCGACCGAGTAGCGGCCGCCCACCCAGTCCCAGAAGCCGAAGGCGTTCTCGGGGTCGATGCCGAACGCGGCGACCTTGTCGAGCGCGGTCGAGACGGCGACGAAGTGCTTGGCAACGGCGTTCGACTTCTCGTCGTCCGACGCGTCGGTCAGGCCGAGGCGCTCCCACAGCCACTGGCGGGCGAGACGGGCGTTGGTCAGGGTCTCGAGCGTGCCGAAGGTCTTCGACGCGACGATGAAGAGCGTGGTCTCCGGGTCGAGGTCGACGGTCTTCTCGTAGATGTCGGCGGGGTCGATGTTCGAGACGAAGCGCGCCTCGAGGCCCTCCTGCACGTACGGCTTGAGCGCCTCGTAGACCATGACCGGGCCGAGGTCGGAGCCGCCGATGCCGATGTTGACGACGGTCTCGATGCGCTTGCCGGTGACACCGGTCCACGAGCCGTCGCGCACCTGCTCGGCGAAGGCGTAGACCTTGTCGAGCGTGGCGTGCACGTCGGCGTCGACGTCCTGGCCGTCGACCACGAGCGCCGGCTCGGTGCCCCGCGGACGGCGGAGCGCCGTGTGCAGGACGGCGCGGTCCTCGGTCACGTTGATGTGCTCGCCGGCGAGCATCGCCTCGAAGCGCTCGGCGACGCCGGTGTCCTTCGCGACCTGGAGCAGGGCGGAGAGGATCTCGTCGTCGACGAGACCCTTCGACAGGTCGACGGTCAGGTCGGCAGCCTGGAACGTGTAGCGCTCGGCGCGACCGGGGTCGCTGTCGAACCAACCGCGCAGGTCGGGGGTGAATCCGTCGGCGATGCCGGCGAGCTTCTTCCAGCCGTCGGTCGATGTGGGGTCGACGGGAGCGGATTCGGTCACTTCGGTCCTCCTGGGTACCTTCTGGACGTACTGGACCGCGGGTCACCGCAGCGCTGCGTCGCGGACCACGTCCGAGCGTAGTGCCGCAGCAGTGCGGTTGCGCACAGCTCGGTGGGGCGAAGCGGCGTAACAACTCGTCGTACTGAGATTTCACACTTCAGAATCGACGTTCCGACCCCTACGGTCAGGAGTCCGGGGAGCACTCAGCTCTCGGACCCCAGAGGAAGGAATCGCATGTCGAAGGTCAGGACGTCGCTCGCCATCAGCGCGACCAGCGTCGCACTCGTCGCCGCAGGGCTGATCGCTGCCCCTGCAGCCAACGCCGCAGACACCACCGCGGGCGCGCAGGGCGCTGCTGCCAGCGCCGACGCGTTGCAGCACTTCACACCCGCTCAGATCGACGATGCGATCGAAGAAGCCCGAGCTGGCGGCTACGTCGAGCGGCAGACGGTCGACGACGACGGGAGCATCCGCACGACCCTGGACCTCGGGCAGGGAATGACCTTCGATCTCGTCCAGAAGGGTCCGACATCGCGTCTGAGCGCCGGTCGGGACAGCAGGGGCACGTACGTGGCGTTCAACAGCACCGACCAGAACCTGATCATCAGCGGAGCAGCATTCGGGCTCGGTGCCGGACTCTGCGCCATCAGTGCGGGAACGTTCTGCGTCGTCGCCGGCGCGATCCTGACCGCCGCGGCCGTTGCGATCACCTCGAACGGAGGAGTGCGGTGCAGCGGCGGCAAGGCTCTCCGGGTCTACCCGTTCGCTGGCGGCAAGGTCAAGCCGCGCTGCGCCTGATGAGCAAGCGCGCAGTCTGCGGGGTTGCCTCGAGCGTCCCGTTCGCCGTCGCCGTCAGTCTCGTCCTCGTGGGCGTCGGGTCCGTACTCGCCAGCTCCGACTCCTGGCTCGGGAAGCTCGCCCTGGGGGCCGCTCTCTTCGTCGGGATCGTCCTCACCGGGTTCGCGGTGCGGAGGCACCAGCGACGCAGATGACCGACGGACCACCGTGATCGGCTGTCCCCGCGCCCCCGGAAGGGCGCGGGGACACTCGTCGGGCGTCAGCCGAGGGCCCGGAAGCGACGCAGGCGCAGGCTGTTCGTCACCACGAAGACGGACGAGAACGCCATCGCCGCACCCGCGAGCACCGGGTTCAGCAGGCCCGCCATCGCGAGCGGGATCGCCGCGACGTTGTAGGCGAAGGCCCAGAACAGGTTGCCGCGGATCGTGCGGAGCGTCGCCCGGGACAGCCGGACCGCGTCCGCCACGACGGTGAGCCGACCGCTCACGACGGTGATGTCGCTCGCGGCGATCGCCGCGTCGGTGCCGGCCCCCATCGCGATGCCGAGGTCCGCCGCCGCGAGCGCCGCCGCGTCGTTGACCCCGTCGCCGACCATCGCGACCGTCCGCCCCTCGGCCTGCAGTCGCCGGACGGTCTCGAGCTTCGAGGCCGGGGTCGCCCGGGCGTGCACCTCGTCGATGCCGACGCGGGCCGCGACGGCGCGCGCGGCGCCCTCGTTGTCCCCGGTGAGCAGCACCGGGCGCAGGCCGAGCGCGACGAACCGCCGGACGGCCTCCGGCGCCTCCGGCTTCACCGTGTCGCCGACGACGACGGCGCCGAGCACCGAGCCGCCCCGGCCGACGAGGACCGCGGTCCCGCCGTCCGACTCGGCAGCGGCGACCCGCGCGGCCAGCGCCTCGTCCACCGGCAGTGCCAAGGCCTCCGCCAGCCACCGGGCGGTGCCGACGACGACCGCCTCGCCGTCGACCACGGCCTGCACGCCCGCGCCCGGCGTCGCGGCGAACTGCTCCGCGACCGGGACGTCGAGTGCGCGGTCCCGCGCGGCCCGGACGACCGCACGCGCCACCGGGTGCTCGGAACCGTCCTCGACCGCCGCCGCCACCGCGAGCAGCGGTCCGTCGGCGTCCGGTGCGCCGTCGACCGGCAGGATCGCCGTCAGGCGCATCTCCCCGGTCGTCACGGTGCCGGTCTTGTCGAGCACGATCGTGTCCACGGCGCGGGTGCGTTCGAGCGCCTGGGGGCCGCCGATCAGGATGCCGAGCTGCGAGCCACGACCCGTGCCGACGAGCAGCGCGGTGGGCGTCGCGAGCCCGAGGGCGCACGGGCAGGCGATGACGAGCGTCGCGACCGCGGCGGTGACGGCAGCGGTCAGGGACCCGCCGGCGACGAGCCACCCGACGAACGCGACCACGGCGAGGCCGATCACGACGGGTACGAACACGGCGGAGACCCGGTCGGCGAGTCGCTGCACCGCGGCCTTGCCGGTCTGGGCGTCCTCGACGAGGCGTCCCATCCGGGCGAGCTCGGTGTCGGCACCGACGGCGGTGACCTCGACCACGAGCCGACCACCGACGTCGATGGTCGCGCCGGTCACGCGGTCGCCGGGTCGCACCTCGACCGGGACCGACTCGCCGGTGAGCATGCTGAGGTCGACGGCCGACGAGCCCTCGCGCACGATGCCGTCGCTCGGGATTCGCTCCCCCGGTCGGACGACGACGACGTCACCGACGACGAGCGACGCGGCGGGCACACGGGTCTCGACGGGACCGGACGGCTCGTCGCGGAGCACCGACGCGTCCTTCGCGCCGAGCTCGAGCAGCGCGCGCAGCGCCGCCCCGGACCGCTGCTTCGCCCGGGCCTCCATGTACCGGCCGGCCAGGATGAAGACCGTCACGGCCGCGGCCACCTCGAGGTAGAGGTCGCTCGCCTCAGGGTCCGTGGCGAACCACGAGAAGGTCATGTGCATGCCGGGGGCACCGGCGTCGCCGAGGAACAGTGCGTACAGCGACCAGCCGAACGCGGCGACGACGCCGAGGCTGACCAGGGTGTCCATGGTCGCGGCGCCGTGTCGGGCGTTGACCCACGCGGCACGGTGGAACGGCAGCGCTCCCCAGACGGCGACCGGTGCCGCCAGTGCCAGGGCAGCCCACTGCCAGTTCGGGAACTGCAGGACCGGCACCATCGAGAGCAGGACCACGGGCAGCGCCAGGACGGCGGAGACGACGAGCCGCTGCCGCAGGGGCGCGGTCGCGGCGTCGGGACCGGTGGCGTCGTCGACGTCGTCGGCAGAGCCCGGAGTCGGCTGCCGCACGTGGACGGTCGCCCCGTACCCGGCGGCCTCGACCGCCGCGACGAGCGCCGCGGTGTCGACCGTGTCCGGGTCGGTCACCGACACCTGCGCCTGCTCGGTCGCGTAGTTCACGGTCGCGGAGACGCCCGGCAGCTTGCCGAGCTTCCGCTCGACGCGGTTCGCGCACGAGGCGCAGGTCATCCCCGTGATGTCGAGCTCGACGACGCCCTGGCTCACCGGGACACGACCTCGTACCCCGCCTCCGCGATCGCGCCGCGGAGGGCCTGGTCGTCGATCCGGTGGTCGGACGTGACGGTGACGGACGACGACCCGCCGGGCACGAGGTCCACGGTGACGTCGGTCACGCCGGCGAGCTCGGAGACCTCCTCGGTCACGCTCGCCACGCAGTGCTCGCAGGTCATCCCGGTCACGGCGACGGTCTCGGTGGTCATGGGTCCTCCTCGGTGTGTGGTGCGGTGGGGTCAGGAACGGACGAGTCGGGCGATGGCGTCGCTCGCCTCGCGGACCTTCGCGTCGGCGGCGTCGCCGCCCTCGGCCACGGCCTCGGCGACGCAGTGGCGCAGGTGGTCCTCCAGCAACGACAGGGCGACCCGTTCGAGCGCCCGGTTCGCCGCGGAGATCTGGGTCAGCACGTCGATGCAGTACGTCTCGTCCTCGACCATGCGCGCGATCCCGCGGACCTGCCCCTCCGCGCGACGCAGCCGCTTGAGCAGGTCGTCCTTGTCCTCGATGTACCCGACGTGTGCGTGCGGTGCTGCTGGCATCCTGACCTCCGTCCTCCCCGACAGGGTACCCCCCTGGGGTATTTCGTGCTCGTCGATCCCTCGGGAGGCACAGAGTTGTCTGAGAATTCGTCATTGAGGGACGGGATCGCTCGTCGCTGCGGGCGAGGGTCGGCGTGCGCCGACGGATCCCCGCCGTGGCGCGGATCGAACCGGTCCCCACCGGACGGGAGGCGCGTGTCGCGGCCGCCACGGGCCTCCCGTCCGGCAGCGCCCACCGGGACGCGGAAGCGCGCATCCCGGACAGTGCTGGCATGATGCGCGGGTGAGCACCTCGTCGACGAACGGTTACCGCCGCCTGCGGTTCACCGAGAGCGACGGCACCGACTACGGCCGGATCTTCTCGGCCGAGTACAACGGCCGCGACCTCGGTACCGAGACCTACGTCGCCGAGGGCACCCGGTACGAGTACACGATCGTCGGCGACGACGACGTCACGCTCCGCACCATGCGCGCCGAGGGTGGACGGCGCGGTGGCGTGATCGGCCCGCGCAACGACCACGTCGTGTTCTGGCTCACCCGCGGACGCCTCGAGATGCACTTCGCGGACCGGACGCGGGTGATCGAACCGGGGAGCCCCTACATCGCCTCGGCGTCCGAGGCGTACCGGTTCGAGTCCGCCGACACCGTCTACAACGGCCTGCACGTGTCGGACCCGTTCCTCCGGTCGGTCGGCGCGGAGCTCGGCTACCGCCTGCCGGACGGCCCCCTGCTGTTCGACCAGCAGGACGAGGCGATCGCCCGGCGCGAGCCGCTCCGCCGCCTGGTGCAGGACCTCGCGCCGGCGCTGCTCGACGACCGCGTGGTCGGTCCGATGCGCACGGCCCTGAACCGGCGGCTCGCGGTGGTCGTCCTCGACACCTTCCCGATCCGCAACCGGGGCCAGGACGTCCCGGTCGCGAACCGGCTGCGCGACGCGGTCCGCCACATCGAGGCACACGCACAGGACCGACCGTCCGTCCCCGAGATCGCGGCCGCGTGCGGACTGAGCCAGCGCGGCCTGCAGGACGTCTTCGCGCGGACGCTCGGCACCACACCGAACCGGTTCATGCGCGACCACCGGCTCGACTGCGTCCGTCGTGAACTGCTGCGCGCCGCCGGCGACGAGGGCGTGACACCGGTCGCCCGACGGTGGGGCTTCACCAACCCCGGCCGTTTCGCCGCGGCCTACCGGGAGCGCTTCGGCGAGGACCCCGCGGCGACCCTGCGTGGCTCACGGGCCGCGCGACCCGACTCCGGCCGGACGTCCTGGCGGGTCCGACGTGCCGTCGCGCACATCGTCGAGCACGCCGACGGCGACCTGACCGTCGACGAGATCGCGGACGCTGCGGGGGTGCGTCCCCGCCGGTTGCAGCAGCTCTTCCGACAGGAGTGCGGACTGTCGCCCATGGCGTACGTGCGCTCCGTGCGGGACGCTGCGTCGCGCAACACCGGGGCCGGTATCGGCGGCACCGGCTGACCCTCCGCCGTCGGGGTACACGGAGAACCGGCGTTCTGGCGCTTCCCCTGGAAGAGCGCTGAATCACACCGGACCCGTGTGACGAATCTCGGTGTCAGCCCGTCTCATCCGTGAACAGCAACCGCTGGGAACGAGTCCCGGCGGGTCCTCGAAGG
>NZ_JBIQDQ010000026.1:0-27430 GCF_045370965.1 Curtobacterium sp. 179-B 9B NHS | reverse complement strand
CACCGACCGTGCCCGTGACGGCACCCGGCTGGCGGATCGAGCCACCGGTGTCGGAGCCGAGGGCGAAGGGGGCCTCGAGCGGGTCCTGCGCGCCGCCGACCCCGAGCACGAGCGACGCGAACCGCCGCCCGGCCTCGCGCGAGAGTCCGCCGTGCTCGCGGAACCACTCGACGGTGTCCGCGTCGAGCACCTCGGACCAGATGTACCCGTAGTACCCGGCGTCGTACCCGCCCGAGAACGTGTGCGCGAAGTACGTCGACGAGTACCGCGGCGGCACCGCGGTCACGTCGATGCCCGCGGAAGCGAGGGCCTGGCGCTCGAACGCCTCGACGTCGGTCACCTCGGCGGCCTCGGCGGCCGACAGGCGGTGCCACGCCTGGTCGAGCAGCGCCGCGGCGAGGTACTCGGTGGTCGAGAAGCCCTCGTTGAAGCCGGCGGAGTCGCTCAGTCCGAGCACGAGCTCGGGCGGCAGCGGCTCGCCGGTCTCGTGGTGCTTCGCGTAGTTCGCGAGGACCGAGGGCCAGGTCACCCACATCTCGTTGACCTGCGAGGGGAACTCCACGAAGTCCCGTTCGACGTTCGTGCCCGAGAACCGTGGGTAGGTCGTCCTGGCGATGAGCCCGTGCAGCGCGTGCCCGAACTCGTGGAAGAGCGTCTCGACCTCGTCCTGGATCAGCAGCGTGGGGGAGCCGGCGGCGGGCTTCGCCACGTTGAGGTTGTTCACGACGACGGGCAGCGTGCCGAGCAGGTGTGACTGCTCGACGACGGGGTTCATCCAGGCACCGCCACGCTTGCCGTCCCGTGTGTAGAGGTCGAGCAGGTAGAGCCCGACCTCCTCCCCGGAGTCGCCGTGCACCTCGAAGACCCGGACCTCGTCGTTGTAGCCGTGCAGGTCCGAGCGTTCGGTGAACGTCAGTCCGTACAGGGCGCCGGCGGCGTGGAACACCCCGTCGTGCAGGACGCGGTCGGCCTCGAAGTAGGGCCGCAGCGCCGAACTGTCCGCGGCGAACTGCTCGCCGCGCAGGACCTCCGTCGCGTGTGCCCAGTCCCAGGCCTCGACCTCGAAGCCGACCGTGCGGGAGCGGACGGCGCGCTCGTCCTCGGCGTTCGCGGCGGCGGCCGGGACGAGCGAGGAGAGCAGGCCGTCGACCGCCTCGGGCGTCCCCGCGGTCTCGTCGGCCGTCACCACGGCAGCGTGGTTCGGGAAGCCGAGGAGTTCGGCCCGCTCGGCCCGGAGCCGGACGATGCGCAGCAGGACCTCGCGGTTGTCGTGCGCGTTCCCACGACGCCCCCGCGACAGCGAGGCGCGCATGATCCGTTCGCGCAGGCCGCGGTCGGTCAGCGAGGCGAGCCACGGGTGACCCGTGTACAGCGGCAGCGTCACGAGCCAGCCGTCGAGGCCGCGGTCCGCCGCGGCTGCGGCGGCGGCCGACTTCGCGCCGTCGTCGAGTCCGGCGAGCTCCTGTTCGTCGGTGACGTGCAAGGCGAGGTCGTTCGTGTCCTCGAGCAGGTTGCGCTCGAAGGTCGTGGTGAGCGTCGAGAGTTCCTGGTTGATCGCGGTGAGACGCTCCTTCCCACCGTCGTCGAGGCCGGCTCCCGCGAGCGTCATCTCGGTGTGCACCCGCTCGACGAGTCGACGGTCCTCGTCGGACAGGTCCGCACGCTCGTCGAGCGAGGACCGCACCGCATCGACCCGTGCGTACAGGCGCGCGTCGAGGGTGACCGCGTCGCGGTGGGCGGCGAGGAGCGGCGACACCTCGGCCTCGAGGTCGTGCAGCTCGGGCGTCGAGTCGGCGGAGGACAGCGTGAAGAAGACGTGCGAGACCCGGGTCAGCAGCTGCCCGGAGCGTTCGAGCGCCACCAGCGTGTTCTCGAACGTCGCTGCACCGGGATCGGCGGCGATGGCCTCGACCTCGGCACGCTGCTCGGCGATGCCGGCGTCGAACGCGGGACGGAAGTGCTCGAGCCGGACGTCGTCGAACGGCGGCAGGGCGTAGGGGAGGGTGCTCGGCTGGTCGAACGGGGTGTCCATGGCCCCACCCTACGGACCGGACCGGACGCCGGTCTGGAGGCACGTGGCGGGCCCGCCCCGCGCCTCCCGGCCGACGTCGGGTCGTGTCGGGCGTCGTGTCGTCGAGCGTCCGGTCGGAGCGTCAGGTCAGCGCGTCAGGTCAGCGCGTCGGGTCAGCGCGTCCGGTCGGTCCCCGCACGCATGGCCACGTCGATCAGCGTGGCTGCCGCGCGCCGCGCGTGCCGCGCCGGCGTCGTGTCGCCCGCGATCGCGGCCGTCGTCTGCGCACCCTCGGCGAGGAGTGCGAGCTGGGCGGCGAGCTCCTCGGCCGCGTCGAGGTCCGGCACGGCGGCCGCCGCGAGCCCGGCGACGTACCGCTGGAACGAGTCCTTGTGCTCGCGGGCGATCTCGGCGACCGCGGGGGAGGTCGCACCCAGTTCACCGAAGGCGTTGATGAAGCCGCAGCCGCGGAAGGTGTCGTCGCCGAACCACTGCTCCAGGAAGTCGTACATCGCGAGCAGCCGGTCCCGCGGGGTCCCCGCTGCAGCCACCGCCTGCTCGATGCCCTGCTCCCAGAGGTCGTGCCGCCCGCCGAGCACCGCGGCGACGAGCTGCTCCTTGCCGGGGAACACCGAGTAGAGCTTCTTCAACGAGACGCCGGCGGTCGTCCGGATCTCGTCCATGCCGACCGACTGGAACCCGCGGGCGTAGAAGAGCGCGTCCGCGGCGTCGACGATGCGCTCGCGCACCTGCGGGTCGGTCGTGCTGGCGGTGCCGGACACGGGCATCCCCTTCCTCCGCTGCGGTCCCACTCGTCCCCGTCGCCTCGGGAACGGACGTTCTCCAGTGTAGGCCGCGTCCCCCGGTCCCGGTCGAGCCCGGGATCGGGGGGACGGCCTAGTCCTCCTCCGGCGCGTCGTCCGGGTTCGTCACCTGCGCACGCCCGGCGGGGTCGAGGTGGATCGACGTGCCGTCGTCGAGCTCGACGATCGGCTTGCCCTCGAGGTACGTCAGCGTCCAGCGCCAGGTCGATGCGTCGACCGACGCCGCCGCCAGCTCCTCCTCGACACCGCGCGCGGCGACGACCATCGCCTCGGGGAGTCGCTCGGGTGGCTGCCCACCCACGTTCCAGCGTGTACCCAACTGCATCCGTGCCTCCAGTGCCGACTCGTGCTCGTGCTCGTGCTCGTGCTCGTGCTCGTGACGACGGGCCGGGCCGCACGCGACCCGGCCCGTCGACGGACGACGCTACGCCTGCTGCTCCGCGAGCTCGATCTCGGTCACCGCGAGCTCCTCGCCGTCCGTGAACGACAGGTTCTCGATGCGGCCCACGGCGGCCAGGTCGACCGCCGCGCGCTCGATGAGCGCGCGCTGGTCGGCCGGAGCCGCCACGACGGCACGGGTGACCGGCGTCTTCTGGGACGCCTTGGCGGCGGTCTTCGCACCGCGGATCCCGATCAGCGCCTGGCCGACGGCGGCCAGCAGCCCGGACGGCTCCGCCTGCGTCGGGAGCTCCGTGACCGTGGGCCACGCGGCCGTGTGCACGCTGGTGTCGTGGGTCCAGGCCCACACCTCCTCCGTCGCGAACGGGAGGAACGGTGCCAGCAGACGGAGCAGCGCGTCGATCGCGGCGCGCAGCGCCAGGACCGCACTCGCCTGGGTCTCGTGCGTCGCGTCGGGCGCGGTGCCGTAGGCACGCTCCTTGACCAGCTCGAGGTAGTCGTCGCAGAAGGTCCAGAAGAACCGCTCGGTGACCTCCAGCGCACGGGCGTGGTCGAAGCCGTCGAACGCGGCGGTGGCCTGCTCGATCACGGAGCCGAGCTCCGCCAGCACGTCGACGTCGAGGGGCTCGGTGACGGTCGTCGCACCGCTCGGCAGTTCGAAGCCGTACACGAACTTCGCCGCGTTGAGCACCTTGATCGCCAGGCGACGACCGACCTTGATCTGCTTCGGGTTCTGCGGGTCGAAGGCCGCGTCGGTGCCGAGCTTCGACGAGGCCGCCCAGTAGCGGACCGCGTCGGCACCGTGCTGCTCGAGGATCGAGAGCGGCGTGACGACGTTGCCCTTCGACTTCGACATCTTCTTGCGGTCGGGGTCCACGATGAAGCCGGAGATGCTCGCGTGCTTCCACGGCGCGACGTCGGCCTCGAGCTGGCTGCGGAGTGCCGTCGTGAAGAGCCACGTGCGGATGATGTCCTGCGCCTGCGGGCGGACGTCGTACGGGAACACGAGGTCGTAGAGCGCCGGGTCCGTCTCCCACTTGCCCGCGAGCTGCGGGGTGAGGGACGAGGTCGCCCAGGTGTCCATCACGTCGAGCTCCCCCTGGAAGCCGCCGGCGACGCCGCGCTGGTGCTCGGCGTACCCGGGGGCCGGCTCGGACGCCGGGTCGACGGGCAGCTGTGCCTCGGTCGGGACGATCGGCTGGTCGAAGACCGGGTTGCCGTCGGCGTCGAGCGGGTACCAGACCGGGATCGGCACGCCGAAGAAGCGCTGGCGCGAGATGAGCCAGTCGCCGGAGAGGCCACCGACCCAGTTGTCGTAGCGGACGCGCATGAAGTCCGGGTGGAAGGCGATCTCCTCGCCGCGCTTCCGCAGGGTCTCCTTGAGCTGCTCGTCGCGCGCGCCGTTGACGATGTACCACTGGCGGGTCGAGACGATCTCGAGCGGCTTGTCGCCCTTCTCGAAGAACTTCACCGGGTGGTTGATCGTCTTCACGTCGCCGACGAGCTCGCCCGACTCGGTGAGCGCGTCCACGAGGACCTTCTTCGCCGAGAAGACGGTCTTGCCGGCCATCTCGGCGTAGAGCTCCCTGCCGCGGGTCGACTCGATCCACGCGGGCTCGTCCGAGCGGACGCGGCCGTCGAAGCCGATGATCGCGCGGTTCGGCAGCTGCAGTTCGCGCCACCACACCACGTCGGTGGTGTCACCGAAGGTGCAGACCATCGCGATGCCCGCGCCCTTGTCCTGCTGCGCCAGGTGGTGCGCGAGGACCGGGACCTCGACGTCGAACAGGGGGGAGCGGACGGTCGTGCCGAACAGGTCCTGGAAGCGCTCGTCGTCCGGGTGCGCGACGAGGGCGACGCAGGCGGGGAGCAGCTCCGGACGGGTGGTCTGGATGACGACGTCCTCGCCGCCGTCGGTGCGGTGGAACGCCAGGCCGTGGTACGCGCCGGGCATCTCCTTGTCCTCGAGCTCGGCCTGCGCGACGGCGGTGCGGAAGGTGACGTCCCAGAGCGTCGGGGCGTCGGCCTGGTAGGCCTCGCCGCGCTCGAGGTTGCGGAGGAACGCACGCTGCGCGCTCGCCCGCGAGGTGTCGTCGATCGTGCGGTACGACTGCGTCCAGTCCACTGACAGGCCGAGCGTGCGGAAGAGGTGCTCGAACTGCTGCTCGTCCTGCACGGTCAGGCGCTCGCACAGCTCGATGAAGTTGCGGCGCGAGATCGGCAGCTGGTCGCCCGCCTTGCTCGACTTGCCGTCGCCGCCCTCGAACGGCGGCACGAAGGCGGGGTCGTAGGGGAGCTGCGGGTCGCACCGGACGCCGTAGTAGTTCTGCACGCGGCGCTCGGTCGGCAGGCCGTTGTCGTCCCAGCCCATCGGGTAGAAGACGTGCTTCCCGCGCATGCGCTCGTACCGGGCCTTGAGGTCGGTGTGCGTGTAGGAGAACACGTGCCCGATGTGCAGCGAACCCGACGCGGTCGGCGGCGGGGTGTCGATCGAGTACACCGCGTCCTTCGTCGCGCTGTCGCGGTCGAAGCGGTAGGTGCCGTCCTGCTCCCAGACCGGACCCCAGACGTCCTCGAGGCCGTCCACCGTGGGCTTGTCGGGCATGGGCTTCGTCATGGCAGGGCCTTTCGATCGATGTGTGCGGCACCGAGTCCGTGGTGAGGTGCCTGAGTGTCGCGCGTACAGTACGCGGTGGCCTCATCGTAGCGGTCCGCCGCGTCGGAGCGCTCCATCTGGTAGGCTGTCGGAGTTTGTCCGGCGAGCGCGGTGTTCGCGAGGACTGCACAGTCGCTCTCCGCCGGATGCCCGAAGGCAAGACACAGCACTACCGGAGGAACGAACTTGGCACCGAACGACGCACACCAGCACGGCGACCGGCCGTTGCGCACGAAGGGCGCAGCGAAGCGTGCACGCCGCAAGCTGACCGAGGACGACGTCACCGTCGTCGAGGAGTCGCTGCTCAAGCGTGCCGTCGCCGCCGCGGCCCTCGGCAACGCGATGGAGTGGTTCGACTTCGGCATCTTCGCGTACCTGACGGTCACGATCTCGAAGGTGTTCCTGCCGGCGGGCGACCCGACGTCGAACCTCGTCGCGACCTTCGGGTTCTTCGCGGCCGCCTTCATCGTCCGCCCGATCGGCGGCGCCGTCTTCGGCCCCATCGGCGACAAGATCGGCCGGCAGAAGGTCCTCGCGCTGACGATGATCCTGATGGCCGCCGGCACGCTCATGATCGGCCTCATCCCGTCGTACGCGACGATCGGCTTCTGGGCCCCCGTGCTGCTCCTCGTCGCCCGCTTCGTGCAGGGCTTCTCGACCGGTGGTGAGTACGGCGGTGCCGCGACCTTCATCGCCGAGTACTCGCCCGACAAGCGCCGCGGGTTCATGGGCTCGTGGCTCGAGTTCGGCACGCTGGCCGGCTACGTGCTCGGCGCGTCGATCGTCACGGTCCTGCAGTACGCGATGCCCGAGGACACCCTGCTCAGCTGGGGCTGGCGCATCCCGTTCATGATCGCCGGTCCGCTCGGCCTCATCGGGCTCTACCTCCGCCTGAAGCTCGAGGAGACCCCGGCCTTCCAGAAGCAGCAGGAGCAGGCCGCCGAGCGCGAGTCGCAGAAGACGCCGTTCCTCAAGCTGTTCGCCGAGAACTGGCGCTCGCTCATCATCTGCATCGGCCTGGTCCTCGTGTTCAACGTGACCGACTACATGCTGCTGTCGTACATGCCGACCTACCTCGAGACGAACCTCGGGCAGAACGCCACGTTCGGCCTGATCCTCATCGTCATCGTGATGATCCTGATGATGGTCGTCATCACCTTCGGTGGTCGCCTGTCCGACAAGTTCGGCCGCCGGCCGGTCCTCGCCGCCGGCTGCATCGGCTTCATCGTGCTGTCGTGGCCGGCGCTCAAGCTCGTCCAGTCGGGCACCGGCGCAGGCGTGTTCTTCGGTCTGCTGATCCTCGGTCTCGTGCTGGTCACGTTCACCTCGACCATGCCGTCCACCCTCCCGGCGCTGTTCCCGACGATCATCCGCTACGGCGCCCTGGCGATCGCGTTCAACGTGTCCGTCTCGCTGTTCGGTGGCACGACCCCGCTCGCGACGCAGGCGCTCATCGCCGGGGCGAAGGACGCCGGGCTCTCGTGGGCCGAGGACATCCCGGCCTTCTACCTCATGCTCGCGGCCGTGATCGGCCTCGTCGCGGTGTTCTTCACCAAGGAGACGGCTGCGACGCCGCTCATGGGCTCGGGCCCCACGGTCGCCCACGAGGACGAGGTCGCCGACGTCATCAAGGACTACAACGACCCGACCTCGGAGCTCGCGCAGTCCGACTGGGCGAAGGACTTCTCGACGAGCGAGATCCCGATCATCTCGGGGGACACCCCGAAGCCGGGGTCCGACAAGGAGCCCGCGGGCTCGTAGCCGCCGCTGTCGGCCGGGAGGCACGGCGCACGTCCGTCACGGACGCGCACCGTGCCTCCCGGCATGTCCGCTCCGTGGGCGCTAACCGAGTCTCGGCCCGGCGGACACGTTCGCGGCTTCGGTGCCGCGAACGTGTCCGCCTGAGCGAGACTCGCCCGCTGGCGCGGCGCCGCGGTCAGGCGCCGCGGGCGAGCCGGGCGGCAGCGTCGACCAGGCGCGCGGTCGCCGGGTGCTCCGGCGCGCCGAGCACGCGTTCCGCGGGGCCCTGCTCCACGACGCGGCCGTCGTGCACCACGAGCACCTCGTCCGCCATCCGCCGGACGGCGCGCAGGTCGTGCGACACGAACACCATCGCCACGCCGGTCTCGTCGCGCAGTCGTTCGAGCAGCGTGAGCACCGCGTCCTGCACGGTCGCGTCGAGTGCCGTCACCGGTTCGTCGAGCACGACCACCTCGGGCGACGTCGCCAGCGCCCGGGCGATCGCCAGTCGTTGCCGCTGTCCGCCGGAGAGCGTGCGCGGGGCGCGTGACCGCAGCTCGGGGTCGAGTCCCACCTGACGGAGTGCAGCGTCGACCGGGTCGGCCAGACCACCCCGCGCCCGCCGCTCCTGCCCGCGGGACAGGGCGTCCGCGAGCACCCGTCCGACGCTCCACCGCTCGTCGAAGGTCGCCCCGGGGTCCTGCACGACGGCCGCCACCCGGTGCCGACGAGCCCGGCGCTCGCGCTCGGGCAGGGGCACCCACGGGTCGCCGTCGAGCCTGACCGTGCCGGCGTCCGGCGTCTCGAGTCCGAGCAGCATCCGCGCCACCGTCGTCTTGCCCGAGCCGGAGGCACCGATCACACCCGTCACGCGGCCCGGTCGCACGGTGATCGACACGTCCTGCACGGCGGGCACTCCGTCGAAGAACCGGGTCAGTCCGGAGCCCTCGACGAGCGGGGCCGACGGCGCACCGGGGCCGGGCACCCGTCCCACGGCCCGGCGTGTGTCCGCCCGTGCCGCCCGCACCAGGGCTGCGGTCGCCGGGTGCTGCGGTGCTGCGAAGACCTCGGCGACCGGTCCGTGCTCGACCACCGTCCCCTCGTCGACGACGAGCACCCGGTCCGCCCACCCGGCGACGAGCCCGAGGTCGTGCGTGATGACCAGCAGCCCGGCGCCGCGGTCCTGCACGGCCCGGAGCTGCTCCATCACGGTGACGGCCACGGCGGCGTCGAGGGCGGTCGTCGGTTCGTCCGCCACCACGAGCGCGGGGGAGGCCACGGTCGCCGCCGCGATCAGCGCGCGCTGTCGCATGCCTCCAGAGAGCGTGCCGGAGCGCCGGCCGTCGGTCGCCATCGCGGGGTCGAGCCCCACGCCCGCCAGTGCGGCGCGCACGGCATCGACCCGTTCTGCTGCGCGCAGGTCGGTGTGCAGGCGCAGGGCGTCGGCGACCTCGCGGCCGACGGGGCGGAGGGGGTCGAGTGCGCCGAGGGCCTCCTGGCCGACGTAGCCGACGGTGCTCCCGCGGAGCCGACGCCAGCGCCGCTCGGCGAGCCCGCGCACGTCGGAGCCGACGAGGTCGAGGCGGTCGGCGGTGACCGCGGCACCCGCTGCGGAGAGCCCGAGCACCGCCCGGGCGGTCACGGTCTTGCCGGAGCCGGACGCCCCGACCAGGGCGACGCACTCACCGGCGTCGACGTGCAGGTCGACGCCGTGCACCACCGTCGCGCCGTCGATCGACACAGCGAGCCCGCGGACGTCGAGCACGCGGGTCCCCACCGGCCGTGCTGCACCGGTCCGTCCCACGACGTCGTCGGGCCCCCGCTCGGAGCCCCTCACCGCACGGCCCCCGTCCGCCGCACCGCACGGCCGAGCACCGTCACCGCGGTCGCCAGCACCACGATGGCGAGGCCCGGGAAGGTGCTCATCCACGGCGCGGTCAGCAGGTAGGTGCGGCCGTCCGCGAGCATCGCACCCCACTCCGGCGCGGGCGGCGGGGTCCCGACCCCGAGGTAGCTGAGCGCCGACGCCCACACGACCGCCTGGCCGACCCCGAGCGTGGCGACGGCGACGACGGGCCAGAGTGCCGCGGGCAGGACGTGCCGGAACACGATCCGGCCGGGGGAGCGGCCCTGCAGCACGGCGGTCTCGACCACCTGCGACGACCGCGCACTCCGGACCAGGCCGCGGACGATCCGGGCGTACCCGGGCGCCGTGGCGAACCCCACCGCCAGGGTCGCGGGCACCGGTCCGGGGCCGGTGACCGCGATGACGACGAGCGCGACGAGCAGCAGCGGCAGCGCGAACGCCACCTCGGTGACCCGGCCGACGACCGCGTCCACGATCCGACCACCGAGTCCGGCGAGCGTGCCGAGCAGGATCCCGGTGAGACCGCCGACGAGCGTCGCGGCGACCCCGACCACGAGTGACGCCCGTGTCCCCGCGACCACGCGCGCGAGCACGTCGCGTCCGGACTCGTCGGTGCCGAAGGGGTGCGCCGGTCCGGGTGGCGTCAGGGCGTCGGCGGGGTGCACCGCGAGCGGGTCGCCGCCGCCGAGCAGCGCCGGCCAGACCGCCGCCAGCACCGCGACCGCGACGACGACCGCCGCGACCGAGCCCGCCGGGCCGAGCGTCCCCCCACGGAACCGCTCGGACCGTCGGGCCCGCCCCTCGGACGCACCGGCCGGGAGGCCCGGGTCGAGCACCCCGCTCACCGTGCGTCCACCCTGCTCTGCGTGCGCACGCGCACTCGCCCCACGCGACCGGCCGGGCGTCGGTCGCGGGTCCGCGGGTCCACCGCCCGCTCGACCAGGTCCGCGACCGCCAGCACGACGACGTACGCCGCGGCGGACACGAGGGCGATCCCGGCCACCAGGGGCATGTCCCGCTGGGTGACCGCGGTGACCAGGGCACGACCGATGCCGGGCAGCGCGAAGACCGACTCGACGACCACGGCACCGGAGACCAGCGAGCCGAAGGCCCACGCGGACAGGGCGATCCCGGGGAGCGCCGCGTGCCGGAGCAGGTGACGACCGAACAGTCCGACGCGGGTCTCCCCGCGGCCGCGGGCTGCGAGGGCGAACGCGGAGCGCTGGGCGTCGACCACGCCGTCGCGGACCGTCTCGGCGAGGTACCCCGCGACCGGCACGGCGACGGTGAGCACGGGCAGGACCCAACCGCGCAGGCTGCCGTCCGACACCGCCGGCACCCACCCGAGTGCGCTCGCGAAGACCACGATGAGCACGCTGCCGAGCCAGAAGTGCGGCACGACGCTCGCCGTCACGGTGATCGCGCCGGTCAGGGCCGCGGCGATCCGCCCGCGCTGCGTCGACCACCACGCGGCGCCGATCGCCAGGACCCAGGCGACGACGAGTCCGGCGACCGCGAGCGTCAGCGTCACGGGGACCTGCTGCGCGAGGAGCTCGGACACGGGCGTGCGGAACGCGTACGAGTCGCCGAGGTGCCCGGTCGCCAGGCGCCCGAGGAACACCGCGTACTGCACGAGCACCGGCCGGTCGAGGCCGTACTCGCGGCGGACGGCCTCGACCGCCTCCGCCGAGGCCTGGGACCCGGGGCCGCCGAGGATCGCCAGCGCCGGGTCACCCGGGATCAACCGGATCGCGACGAAGACGATCGTGGCGACCGCCCAGAGCACCCCGATGCCGCCGGCCGCACGGCGGAGACCCCACAGGACCCACGCCGACCACCCGCGACGGGTGCCGGTGCGTGGCGGACGCGGGGCGGGCCTCCCGGCCGGCTCGCCCGTCAGCGCGCGATCCACGCGGTGCCGAACCACGGGGTGGAGACCGACGTGGTCTCGATGCCGTGGACGGCGGAGCGGTACAGGAAGTGGTTCTGCTGGTCGTAGAGCGGCAGGACGGTGCCGCTCGCCAGGATCCGCTGCTGCGCCTGGCGGTACAGGTCGCCGCGCTCGTCGGCGTCCGACGTGCGTGCCGCACGCTCCAGCAGGTCGTCGACCGTCGGGTCGTCGAGCTGCGCGAGGTTCGCGAAGTAGCCCGACGGTGCGGGCTCGATGCTCGCGCTGTCGTACAGGATGCGGAGGACGTCCGGGCCGACCTTGGTGTACGGAGCGCTGACGACGTCGTACTCGTTCGCGGCGAGGGCGGCGTACCAGCTGGAGAGGTCGAGCTCCTCGAGCCGCACGTCGAACCCGACCGCCTTCTCCGAGGCCTGGACCTGCTGGAACAGGCTGCGCTCCGCGGGCACCGACTGGTTCGTCGACACCGGGAAGGTGACGGTGAGCCGCTGCCCGTCCTTCTCGCGGACGCCGTCGCTGCCGACCTTCCAACCGGCCTCGTCGAGCAGGCGTCCCGCCGTCTTCGGGGAGTACTCGAACAGCGCCGGATCGGAGTACCCGTCGGGCTCGACGCTCGACAGCACCGAGTACGAGCGCTTCGCGGTGCCGAGGAACAGGCTCTGCAGGCCCGGGTCGATCTCGGCGCCGGCGATGAAGGCCTTCCGGACCGCCTCGTCGCGGAACACCCCGTGCCCGGAGTTCAGTTCGAGGCGGTTCGAGGCGCCGGGGCGCGGGGCGTCGAGGTCGCGGATCGCGCCCTTCGTCGAGGCGCTCTTCAGCTGGTCGGGCTGGGCGTTGTCGATGACGTCGACCTGGCCGGCCTGCAGTGCGGCGTAGCGCGAGGTCGAGTCGGGCAGGAAGCGCCACGTGATGCCGTCGAGGCGGGGCTCCGTCGAGCCGGTGAGCGGCGTGTACGCGTCGTTCTTCGCCAGGGTGATGCGATCGCCCCGCTGCCACTCCGTGACGGTGAACGGGCCGGTGCCGACGGGGGATGCGCAGTTCGTCGCCTGCGGGCGCTGCAGGGCCTTCGGTGACTCCATGCCGACCCAGGGCTGCGAGAACGACTCGAGCAGCGCGCTGTCCGGGCGGCTCAGGGTCAGCGTGACGGTGTGGTCGTCGGTCGCCGTGGCCTTCGTGATCGACTGCAGGGCGAGGTAGCCCGTGCTCGACGCCGTCGTCGGGTCCTGCACGTGCTCGATGTTCGCGACGACGGCGGCCGCGTCGAACGGGGTGCCGTCGGAGAACGACACGTCCGTGCGCAGGTCGAGCGTCAGGGTCTTCCCGTCGTCGCTCGTCGTCCACCCGGTCGCGAGGGCCGGCGTCGGCTTCCCCGCCCGGTCGAGGCCGGTGAGCATCTCGATGTACTGCGTCGACAGCAGGGCCTGCGGGTAGTTCCCGCCGACGTGCGGGTCGAGGCAGGTCGGCTCGGCGTCGCCGGAGGCGTACGTGAGCGTCCCGCCGCTGACCGGCGTGCCGGCGTCCGTGGCGGTGCCACCGCCGGTGCAGGCGGTCAGGGCCAGCAGGACCGCGGTGGCTCCCGCGGCGGTGAGGAGTGCGCGGGCGCGTGTTTTCTGTACTCGGTCCAAGATCATGGCTGCACGAGTCTAGCGGTTTACTGGCGGCATGGACGAGACGATGCGCCGCGGTGGCCGCCCCCGACGCTCGAGTGCCGAGGTCCTCGCCGACGCGGCTGCCGAGCTGTTCCTCGAGCAGGGGTACGCGCGGACGACCGTCGACCAGATCGCGGCCCGGGCCGGGGTGAGCCGGGCGACGTTCTTCAACTACTTCGGGGCGAAGTCGGACGTGCTCTGGCTGGAGCTCGACGCCGCGGTCGCCGACCTGCCCGCGTTCCTCACCGCCTCGACGGAGTCCTCGCCCGTGCGCGCCGTGGAGCAGGCCGTGCTCGCCGCGGCGCGGGCGCACGACCCCGACCGCGTGCCGTGGGCGATCGCCCAGGCCGAGGTGATGGACATCGGCACCGAGCTCGTCGCCAGTGTGGCGGCGCGGGTGATGGCGCAGCACGGGGCGGTCTCGGCGTTCGTCGGCTCGCGGACGGGGGAGCACCCGACGTCCCTGTGGCCGCAGACCGTGTCCGGGGCGATGCTCGGGGCCGCGGCGGCGGCGTTCGGGGTGTGGGTCGCCGACGGCGTCGCCCGCAGGTCCCTCGTCGAGTACGTCGGCGCGGCGCTCACGCCGGTCGCGGCGGGCCTCGACGCGCGCTGACCCGACGGGCGCTACTCGGTGCGGAGCGTCCCGGCACCGCCGGCCGCGACGTCCTCCACCGTGCCGTCGCGCACGATCCCCGGGACGTCGCCGTCCCCTCGGGCCGCGAGCGACGCGTCGCCCGGGATGCTCAGGGTGAGGACGGCCTCCTCGATGTACTGGCTCTCCTCGAGCGACGCCTCGACCCGACGGAGCCGGACCGCGACGTGGTCCTCGAGCTCGTTGCCGGTCAGGTCGACCGCGGCCACCAGGAACACCCGGGACGGTCCGACGAACTCCAGGTGCAGGTAGGTGACGCGCTCCACCTCGTCGCGACGGAGCAGCTCGGTGAGCACGGCGTCCTCGAGCTCGGGGGACGTCGCCTCGCCGACCAGGAACCGGCGGTTGCGCTCGATGAGGACGATCGCGACGACCCCGAGCAGGAGTCCGACCGCGATGGAGCCGATCGCGTCGAACACCGCGAGGCCGGTGAGCTGGTGCAGCAGCACGCCGAGGAACGCGATCACGAGGCCGACCAGCGCCGCGGCGTCCTCGGCGAAGACCGCCCGGAGCGTGGGGTTCGACGACTGCAGCACGTGGCGGAGCACCGGGACGCGGCGCTTCGTGGCGGCTCCGTGTGCCTGGCGGTAGGCCTGCAGGAAGCTCGTGCCCTCGAGGACGAACGCGATGCCGAGCACGACGTAGTTGAGCACGACGTCCTCGGCCGGACCGGTCTCGCCGAGCTCGGTGATGCCGTGCCAGATCGACACGACGGCACCCGCGGTGAAGAGGCCGAACGCGGCGAACATCGACCAGATGTAGGTCTCGCGACCGTACCCCAGCGGGTGCTTCCGGTCCCGCTTCTTCGCGCCGCGTCGTTCGGCGACGAGCAGGAAGATCTCGTTGCCCGTGTCGGCCCACGAGTGCGCGGCCTCCGCGGTCATCGACGCTGAACCCGAGATCAGGGAGGCGACGGTCTTGGCGATGGCGACGAGCAGGTTGGCGGCGAAGGCGATGACGACGGTGAGCAGGGACTCCGGACGGTCCTGCTTCTCGGACGAGGGCATCGCTCCAGCATGCTCCGACTCTTGTAGACTCGTCCCACCAGGCGTCGAACCGGCCATCACCGGTGAGCCTCCGGAAGAACGCGGCAGCACCACCGCCGTCAGTAGACCCGGGCGGACCGGACCGCACCCCATCCGGCGAACGAGCGGTCGGTCGCAGCGCGAGCAGCGTCCGGCAAGCGAGGTGGTACCGCGGAGCACGCTCCGTCCTCGTGGAGACGAACCGAACCCACAGGAGCAGCTCGTGGCCTACCCCCTCAACGTCCCCACCGACGGTGTCGTCCCGTCCCCGTCCTTCCCCGCCGTCGAGCAGGGCATCCTCGCCTTCTGGAAGGGCGACGACACGTTCCGGGCGTCGATCGACCAGCGCGAGGGCTGCACGGAGTGGACGTTCTACGACGGCCCGCCCTTCGCGAACGGCCTGCCGCACTACGGTCACCTGCTGACCGGCTACGCGAAGGACGTCTTCCCGCGCTACCAGACCATGCGCGGCAAGCAGGTGCACCGCCGCTTCGGGTGGGACACCCACGGGCTGCCCGCCGAGCTCGAGGCCATGCGGCAGCTCGGGATCACCGAGAAGCACGAGATCGACGACATGGGCGTCGACGTCTTCAACGCCGCGGCCAAGCAGTCCGTGCTGCAGTACACCGACGAGTGGCAGGCGTACGTCACCCGTCAGGCGCGCTGGGTCGACTTCGAGGACGACTACAAGACCCTCGACGTCACCTTCATGGAGAGCGTCCTGTGGGCGTGGAAGCAGCTCTGGGACAAGGGCCTGGCGTACGAGGGCTTCCGCGTCCTGCCGTACTGCTGGAACGACCAGACGCCGCTCTCGAACCACGAGCTGCGCATGGACGACGACGTCTACAAGATGCGCCAGGACCAGTCGGTCACGGTGTCGTTCCCGCTGCATGGCGCCCGCGCCGCTGCACTCGACCTGATCGGGGTCCGCGCACTCGCCTGGACGACGACCCCCTGGACCCTGCCGACGAACGCGGCGCTCGCGGTCGGTCCGGACATCGCCTACGCGGTCGTGCCGGCCGGGCCGGGAGGCGCGGCTGACGGTGGCGACGCCGGCTCGGCTCGGTACCTCCTGGCTTCGGACACCGTGGCCGCCCACGCGAAGGAGCTCGGCTACGAGAGCGCGGACGACGCGCTCGCCGCCGTGCTCCGCACGGTCGTCGGCGCCGAGCTCGACGGCGTCGAGTACGAGCGCCTGTTCGACTTCCTCGCGGAGGCCGAGGGCTACGAGCACGCGTGGCGCATCCTCGTCGCCGAGTACGTCGAGACGGGTGAGGGCACCGGCATCGTGCACCAGGCCCCGGCGTACGGCGCCGACGACCAGGAGGTCTGCGCGGCCGCCGGCATCCCCGTGGTGCTGTCCCTCGACGAGGGCGGACTCTTCACGGCGCAGTTCGGCGACGTCGCCGGCATGCTCTGGTCGGACGCCAACAAGCCGCTGACGAAGGCCGTGCGCGAGGCGGGCCGACTGCTCCGCCAGGCCTCGTACGAGCACAGCTACCCGCACTGCTGGCGCTGCCGCAAGCCGCTCATCTACAAGGCGGTCTCGTCGTGGTTCGTCCGCGTCACCGAGTTCCGCGACCGCATGGGCGAGCTCAACCAGGACATCAACTGGGTGCCGGACAACGTCAAGGACGGTCAGTTCGGCAAGTGGGTCGGCAACGCGATCGACTGGTCAGTGTCCCGCAACCGGTACTTCGGCACGCCGATCCCGGTCTGGGTGTCGGACGACCCGGCGTACCCGCGCCAGGACGTCTACGGCTCGCTCGAGGAGCTCGAGCGCGACTTCGGTCGCCTGCCGCTGAACGCCGACGGCGAGGTCGACCTGCACCGTCCGTTCATCGACGAGCTGACCCGGCCGAACCCCGACGACCCGACGGGGCAGTCGACCATGCGACGCATCTCCGACGTGTTCGACGTGTGGTTCGACTCCGGCTCGATGCCGTACGCGCAGGTGCACTACCCGTTCGAGAACCGCGAGTGGTTCGAGGAGCACAGCCCCGCGGACTTCATCGTCGAGTACATCGGGCAGACCCGCGGCTGGTTCTACGTCATGCACGCGCTGTCGACCGCGCTGTTCGACCGCCCGGCCTTCCGGAACGTGATCAGCCACGGCATCGTGCTCGGCTCGGACGGCCAGAAGATGTCGAAGTCGCTCCGGAACTACCCGGACGTCTCCGAGGTGTTCGACCGCGACGGCGCCGACGCGATGCGCTGGTTCCTCATGTCGTCGTCGGTCATCCGCGGCGGCAACCTCGTCGTGACCGAGGAGGGCATCCGCCAGGGTGTCCGCGAGTTCCTGCTGCCGCTCTGGTCGACGTACTACTTCTTCACCCTCTACGCGAACGCCTCCGGCGACACCGGCTACCAGGCCTCGCGCAGCACGGCGAGCACCGACGTGCTCGACCGGTACCTGCTCGCGAAGACCCGGGTGCTCGTGGCGGACGTGACCACGCACCTCGACGCGCTCGACACCCCGCTCGCGGCCCAGGCCGTCCGGGACTTCGCCGACGTGCTGACCAACTGGTACGTCCGTCGGTCGCGCGACAAGTTCTGGCTCGGCGCGGAGTCCTCACCCGAGGCCCGCGCGGCGTTCGACACGCTGTACACCGTGCTCGAGACGCTCACCCGCGTCGCCGCCCCGCTCGCGCCGCTCGTCACGGAAGAGGTCTGGAAGGGCCTGACCGGCGGGCGCAGCGTGCACCTCGAGGACTTCCCGTCCGCCGACGAGTTCCCGGCCGACGACGCCCTGGTCGCCGCGATGGACCGCGTGCGCGACGTCGCGTCGAAGGGGCTCGCGCTCCGCAAGGCGACCGGCCGCCGTGTCCGTCTGCCCCTCGCGACCCTGACGCTGGTCGTGCCGGACCCGGCAGCGATCGAACCGTTCGCGGACATCCTGCGTGACGAGCTCAACGTGAAGCGCGTCGTGCTCGAGCAGCAGGAGGAGTCCTCGCTCGGCCGCTACGGCATCGAGCGGAAGCTCACCGTCAACGCCCGCGCCGCCGGCCCCCGGATCGGCAAGCAGGTGCAGCAGGTGATCCCGGCCGCCAAGAAGGGCGACTGGGTCGCGACCGAGTCCGGCGTGACGGTCGGCGGCGTCGACCTCGTCGAGGGCGAGTACACGCTCGACCTCACCGTCGCGGACGACTCCGTCGCGGTGGCGTTCCTCGACGGCGGCGGCTTCGCGGTGCTCGACACCGTGACGACCCCCGAGCTCGAGGCCGAGGGGCTCGCCCGTGACGTCGTCCGCGCCGTGCAGCAGGCCCGCCGCGACGCCGACCTCGACGTCAGCGACCGCATCGTCCTGACGCTCCGGGTCTCCGAGGACGCCGAGGACGCGATCCGCACGCACGAGCAGCTCATCGCGGGGGAGACCCTCGCGACGAGCGTCGAGGTGACCACGACGACGTTCGCTCCCGGCGAGGGCTCGGACGTCGGCGACGGTGCGAAGGTGTCCGTGGAGGTGGCACGCGCATGAGCGACAGCGAGCAGTACGACGACGACCACGACGGCATCGAGGACCTCGGTCCGCTCGACGACACGGCCGGGGTCCGCATCCCGGTCGGACCGTCCGGCGAGCAGGCCCCGACGGACGCGCTGCCGTACGGCGGCGACGACGACGAGGTGCAGCGCGTCGAAGCCGCCCTGTACGCCCGGATCGGCGAGCAGGCACCCGAACGTCGGTTGACCGCCACCCGACGGGCCGTCGAGCTCCTCGGCGACCCGCACCTGGCGTACCCGGTCATCCACGTCACCGGCACGAACGGCAAGACGTCGACCGCGCGCATGGCCGAGAGCATCGTCCGCGCCCACGGGCTGCGCACCGGCCTCATGACGAGTCCGCACCTGGTGTCGATCCGGGAGCGCATCGTCATCGACGGCGAGCCGATCGCGGCCGACCGGTTCGTGGAGAACTGGGACGACATCACCCCGATCCTGGCGATGACGGACCAGGAGCTCACCGACAAGGGCGAGCAGCCGCTGACCTTCTTCGAGGCGCTGACCGTCCTGGCCCTGGCGTGCTTCGCCGAGGCACCGGTCGACGTCGCCGTCATCGAGGTCGGCATGGGCGGCGAGTGGGACTCCACCAACGTCGTGCAGAGCCAGGTGCAGGTGATCACCCCGGTGGCGATCGACCACGCCAAGCAGCTCGGGTCGACCGTCGCCGAGATCGCGCGCACCAAGTCCGGCATCATCAAGCCGTCGTCGTCGGTCGTCTCCAGTGCCCAGACGCCCGAGGCCCTCGCGGAGCTCGAGCGGGCCGCGGAGCTCACCGAGTCGACGCTCGCCGTCGAGGGCACCGGGTTCTCCGTCGTGTCCGACACCCCGGCCGTCGGCGGACAGCTCGTCACCGTGCAGGGCATCGCCGGGCGCTACGACGACCTGTTCGTCCCGCTCTTCGGCCAGCACCAGGCGCACAACGCCGCCGTCGCGATCGCCGCGGTCGAGTCGTTCCTCGGGCGGGGCTCGCAGGCCCTCGACGAGGACGTCCTGTCCGAGGGCCTCGCGAACGCGACCAGCCCCGGCCGGCTGCAGCCGATCGCGCAGGAGCCCACCGTCGTGGTCGACGCCGCGCACAACCCGCACGGGGCGCGCGCCCTGGCCGAGGCGCTGCCGGTCGCGTTCCCGTCCGAGCACGTCGTCGGCGTCGTCGGGATCCTCGGCGACAAGGACGCCCGCGGCTTCGTCCGGGCGCTCAAGGACACTGTCCAGACCTTCGTCGTCACGCAGCCGCCGGGGGACCGTGCACTCGACGCCGACGCGTTCGCCCGCATCGTCGTGGCCGAGGTGGGCGAGGACCGCGTGGTCGTCGAACCCGCGCTCGAGCAGGCACTGCAGGAAGCGCGCGACCTGGCGGAGGAGGCGGACGCCGAGGACGCCCTCGTGCTCGTCGCCGGCTCCATCGTCATGGTGGGGAAGGTCATGGACCTGGTCCACGCGGAGAGCGGGACGAAGTGACGGACGCACCACGGGCCTCCCGGCCGGGTCGACAGTCGCGCGTGCGGAAGCCGCGCCCGCAGCGCGGTGCCCGCGAGAGCCTCCTCGCGATCACCCTCGGACTCGAGGCCGTGATGTTCTTCTTCCCGATGCTCGTCGTCTACGGGAAGGGCACGCTGCCGCCGCTCGCGGCGTTCGGTGGCGGCATCCTGGCGATCATCGTCCTCGCAGCTGCCTCACGCCTGACGGGCAAGCGCGCCGGTGTATGGTTCGGGTGGCTGCTGCAGGCGGCCATCCTCGCCACCGGCTTCATCGAGCCGTTCATGTTCGCGGTCGGCGCGGTGTTCCTGGCGCTGTGGGTGTTCTGCTTCGTCAAGGGCGGTCAGCTCGACCGGCAGAACGCCGCGTTCCGGGCCGCTCAGGCCGAGGACTGACCACCACCGAACCACAGGAGAACTGCGTGTCCGATCTCGAAGAGACCCTCGTCCTCGTCAAGCCCGACGGCGTCGCCCGCCAGCTCACCGGAGAGGTCCTCCGTCGCATCGAGACCAAGGGCTACGAGATCGTCGACCTCAAGATGGTCACGGCGTCGCGTGAGCTCCTCGACCAGCACTACGAGGAGCACCAGGGCAAGCCGTTCTTCGAGCCGCTCGTCGAGTTCATGCAGTCCGGCCCGGTCGTCGCCGTGCGCGTCGCCGGCAACGGTGTGATCGCGGGCTTCCGCTCGCTCGCCGGCACCACGGACCCGACCTCGGCCGCCCCGGGGACCATCCGTGGCGACCTCGGTCGCGACTGGGGCCTCAAGGTGCAGCAGAACCTCGTGCACGGCTCGGACTCCCCGGAGTCGGCCGCCCGCGAGCTCGCCCTCTGGTTCGCCTGATCGACCGAAGCGGAGCACAGACGCGATGACGAACAACGACCGTCCCACGAAGAACGAGCGTCGCCAGCACGCCCGTGAGGTCGCCCGCCAGCGGGCCGACGCCGAGAAGCGCCGCAAGCGCCGCAACAAGTGGTTCCTGCAGGGCGGCATCGGCCTGGGCATCGTGGCCGTCGCGGCGATCATCGCGATCGTCGTGGTGAACGTGAACAGCGGGGGCACCACCTCCGCCGCCGGCCCGAAGAACATGGTCACCGGTGGCATCCAGTTCACCGGCGGCGACGGCAAGATCACCCCCGTCACGACCGGAGCGGTCTCGGCGGACGGCACCCCGTCCCCGGTCGCCACGGCCGACAGCGACGGCAAGGTCAAGGTCGTCGAGTACGTCGACTGGGCCTGCCCGGTCTGCAAGCAGTTCGAGGGTGCCTACGCCGACCAGATCACCGACTTCGTGAAGAACGGTCAGGCGACGCTCGAGATCCACCCGGTGTCGATCCTCGACCGCAGCTACCTCGGCTCGCGCTACGCCAGCCGTGCCGCGAACGCCGCGATGTGCGTCGCGAACTACGCGCCGGACAAGTTCCTCGACGTGCAGACGCAGTTCTTCGAGAAGCAGCCGGAGGAGGGCACGAAGGGCCTGACCAACGCCGAGATCGCCGACCTGGTGAAGGCCGGCGGGGCCACCGGCTCCGACGTGTCCGAGTGCCTGTCGAACGAGACGTACAAGGGCTGGGTCACGAAGATCACGAACCAGGTCACCTCGGACCCGGCGGTCGCCGGTCCCCAGGGCTTCGGCACGCCGACGATCCTGGTGAACGGGCAGCGTGTGAGCACCCTCACCGACGTCGTCCCGACCATCGAGGCCGCCGCGAAGTAGTCGGCCCCGCCGCACTCGGCCCCGCGCTCCCGATCCGGGAGCGCGGGGCCGATCGCTGTCCCCGGGCTGCCCGCGGCGCGGGCGCGCGACGCGGAGCCTGAGGCGCGGGGAGGCGCCTGGGGTGCGGGGAGGTGCGGTGCGGCGCGGGGGCGCGCGGCGGCGTGCGCACCTGGTCGATCCGGGCGTACCGAGCGAAACCGGGCGTACCTGGCGCTTCGGTTGCACCAGGGATGCCCGAAAGCGCCTTGCATCGCAGGTGTCATGGGAAGGATCGGGCGTCCGGGCCTGGCCGGGTCGGCGGATCACGGGCCGAGGCAGCACGCTCGCCGGTGCGGGACGATCCGCTCGCACACCGTAGGAGCGAGGAGCACGTGTCGTCCGGACGCTGCGCGAGCGATCAGGACCGATCCGACGGCCCTCCCGAGTGGGCAGGACACGCCGCTGGCGATCCGGGCGAGGGCACGATCCGTCGCCGGAGAACGTCGAGCGTGACGGATCTGGCCCGCTCGAGGGACCGGGACGGGGGCATCGCAACGGTCCGGTGGCGTCAGGACGACCGGGACGTGCACCGAGCAGCGGCCCGGCAGCGTCAGGCGGACCGGGACGCCGTCACGAGCGCGGCGTCAGAACGGGAGCGTCGAGAGCACGCGGGGGAACACGATGAGGATGCTGACCACGATCACGGCGTAGTTCGCCAGCACGAACGCCCACGAGTAGGGCAGCAGCGAGCGCCCGACCCGCTGGAGCCCGGCGCCGAAGCGTCCCTGCGCCGCGTTCCAGGTCGTGAAGATCCAGAACATCGGGATCGTCACGGTCCACACGAGCAGGCACCAGGGGCACAGGTAGCCGATGACCCAGACGGTCTGCGTGAAGAGCCAGGTGACGAACACCCACGCCAGGAACACCCCGGCGTTGAACAGCACCCAGAACCAGCGGTGACCGTTCCGCATGCCGGCGAGCAGCATCACCCCGACGGCGATCGGGGCGACGAAGCCCATCACGCCGAGGAGCGGGTTCGGGAACCCGAACAGGGAGCCCTGCCAGCTCGTCATCACCTGCGAGCAGTTCACGAACGGACTCACGTCGCAGCTGAGCGCCTTCGAGGGGTTCTCGTACTTCGCGAACTCGTCCAGCACCAGGTTGAACGCGGCGAAGAGGCCGACTGCTCCGGTGACGATGAGGAAGACCGCCATCGCGACCGGGCGGCGGGGCGTGGTTGCGCTCGTGCTCACGGCGTCATCATCGCATGCCCGTTCCGGACCTTTCCTGGCACCTCGTGCGACAATGACAGCAGTCGCGCGGCCGATCCGTGCGGCGAGAGAGCTTTCCGGGCGCAGCCCGGACGATCAGGCGCGGTGAGAGCGCGCCGTGACCGGGACTCGCGTCACACCCGATGCCGAGCCGGTCGGGCCGGGTGTCCGACACGGAACGACACCGGACCGCACGCCGGGACGACGAACACCGGTCACGAGAACGAACACGGGGGCGTGGACGCCACCCGTGACAACCACAGAATTCCCGCCGTCCGTCAGGACGCGAGTGGGGCCGAGGAGTGCACCAGATCCATGGTGGAGCAGAACACCGACAACCCGAACAACGAAGAAGTCGCACCGAAGCGCCGTGGCCGCCTGTTCGGCAGCCGTCGCGCCCGGTCCACCGGCCAGGAGGCCCGTGGTGACGTCGACACCGACACCAGCGACATCGAGGCGGTCGCCGTGACCGACGACGCGCCGACCGACGGGACCGCTGCGGTCGACGGACCGGTCGCCCCGGACAGCGCGTCGACGGATGCCGAAGCGACGGACACCGAAGCGACGGACACCGAAGCGACGGACACCGAAGCGACGGGCAGCGAGCCGACGACCCCCGAGCCGACGACCCCTGCGTCGACGGACACGGCGACGGCGGACGACGCCGTCGAGGTCGCGGTCGAGCACGTCACGGCCGCCGCGGCTGAGCCCCAGGACGTCTCGACGGTCACGGGCAGCCAGCCCGTCGTCGAGGCGTCGTCGGACGGCGGTGCAGCCGGCATCGAGCGCAGCACGGTCGCGGACGCACCCGCTGCGACCACACCAGCCGACCCGGACGGGGCGACCACGGCGGACGTCGCGTCCTCCGCGGTGGCGACCGACGCGGTCGAGGTGGGCGGTGCCTCCCGGCCGGAGCCCGCATCTGCTCCCGAGGCGGACGAGCCCTTCGTGCCGAAGGCGACCAGCACCCTCAGCCTGATCTTCCACGCGCCGGTCCTGCCGGACCTGCCGGCCCTGCCGGCGCGCGCTGCGCGTGACGAGGACGACGACGAGGACGACGAGCAGGGCGGCAGCCGCCGTCGCTCGCGTCGTCGCGGGAGCAGTGCCGACCGCCAGGAGCGCGGCGTCCGTGAGCCGCGCGACCACCAGGAGCCGCGCCGCCGCGAGCCGGAGCTCATCACCGAGCCACAGCGCATCAAGGGGTCCACCCGACTCGAGGCGAAGAAGCAGCGTCGCCGCGACGGCCGTGACGCCGGTCGTCGTCGCACGGTCATCACCGAGGACGAGTTCCTCGCGCGCCGCGAGAGCGTCGACCGCCAGATGATCGTCCGGTCGAGCTCGTCGAAGATCGAGATCGGCGTGCTCGAGGACAACGTCCTCGCGGAGCACTACGTCACCAAGTCGCACAACGTCTCGCTCATCGGGAACGTCTACCTCGGCAAGGTGCAGAACGTGCTGCCCTCGATGGAGGCGGCCTTCGTCGACATCGGCCGCGGTCGGAACGCCGTGCTCTACGCGGGCGAGGTCGACTGGAACTCGGTCGACACCGGCAACCACGGCCGACGCATCGAGGCCGCGCTCAAGCCCGGGGACAAGGTCCTCGTGCAGGTCACCAAGGACCCGGTCGGGCACAAGGGTGCCCGTCTGACCTCGCAGGTCTCGCTGCCGGGTCGCTACCTGGTCTACGTGCCGAACGGCTCCATGAACGGCATCTCGCGCAAGCTGCCGGACACCGAGCGTGCGCGCCTGAAGAAGATCCTCAAGGAGGTCCTGCCGGAGCACGCGGGCGTCATCGTCCGCACCGCTGCCGAGGGCGCGACCGAGGAACAGCTCACGCGCGACGTGCAGCGTCTGACCAGCCAGTGGGACGCGATCCAGAAGAAGGTGCAGAACGGGCACGCCCCGGTCATGCTGCACTCGGAGCCGGACCTGCTCGTCAAGATCGTGCGTGACGTCTTCAACGAGGACTTCACGAAGCTGATCATCGACGGCGAGGCCGCGCGCGGCACCATCGAGGAGTACCTCGACGCCGTGGCGCCCGACCTCAAGGACCGCGTCGAGATCTACGACGGCCCGGACTCGTTCGAGGAGTACCGCCTCAACGAGCAGATCGAGAAGGCCCTGGACCGCAAGGTGTGGCTGCCCTCGGGTGGCTCGCTCGTGATCGACCGCACCGAGGCCATGACGGTCGTCGACGTCAACACCGGCAAGTTCGTCGGCTCGGGCGGCAACCTCGAGGAGACCGTCACCAAGAACAACCTCGAGGCGGCCGAGGAGATCGTCCGACAGCTCCGCCTGCGCGACATCGGCGGCATCATCGTCATCGACTTCATCGACATGGTGCTCGAGTCGAACCGCGACCTGGTGCTGCGTCGTCTCGTCGAGTGCCTGAGCCGCGACCGCACGAAGCACCAGGTGGCCGAGGTCACCTCGCTCGGCCTCGTGCAGATGACCCGCAAGAAGATCGGTGTCGGGCTGCGTGAGTCGCTCGACGAGGTCAACGCCAAGGTCAACGACAACAACGCGGACCCCGGGCCCTCGAAGGGGCGCCGCAAGGGCCGCGGCAACGGCGGCTCGACCGGTGGCAACGGCAACGGCAACGGCCAGGGAGGCAACGGGCACGGTGGCAACGGCGGCTCGGGCAACGGGGGCTCCGGCAACGGGTCGACCGGCCAGTCGTCGCAGGCGCACCAGATCACCGAGGACGTCAAGAACGCGCTGTCCCGCATCGCGGCCTCGACCCTGCCCCACGACGAGGCGTCGTCCGGCGAACCGGTGACCGGCGTGGCGTCGCCGCGCGGCGGTGCGGCGACCCCGGACCCCGAGGCCGCGGTCTCCGCCTCGGCCGATGCACCAGCGTCCGGTCCGTCGCCGGTGTCCGCGCCGGAGCGTGGCGCGGAGGACGCCGGGGGTGCGGGCAACCGTGACGGCGAGCAGTCGTCCGGGTCGAAGCGCCGCCGCCGTCGTGGCGGTCGTGGTGCCGGCAGTGCTGCACCCGAGCAGCGCGGTACCGACGAGCAGGATGCCGAACAGCACGGCGGCGAGCAGCGCGGGTCCGCCGTGCGCGACACCGACGAGGCCGTCCAGCACCGTTCCGGCCGCGCGGGCTCCGCTGGCGCACAGGAGACCCCTTCGCAGGGGTCCGCTCCCGAGCCGTCCGCGCAGGAGGCTGCTCCGGCGAAGACCGCGCCGACCCGTCGCCGCGTGAGCTCGAGCGCTCCCGTCACCCCGACCGAGAACACCGTCGCGATCCTCGACATCCCGGTGGCCGTGACCAAGCGTGAGCCGCGTCCGGTCCGGGACGACGCGGAGTCGCTCCTCGACTCCGTGCTGCAGGCCCTCCCGGAGCCGAAGCAGCCGGGGCAGGGCCGATCGCGGTCGCGCCGTGTGTCGTCGCCGAGCATCAGCGCACCGGCGTCCTCGGACGACGACGGGCAGGACGACGGCGCCGTGATCGTGGGGAACTGACGTGACCCACGCGGGCGACCCGAACGGTCGGCAGCAGGACCGCGGGTACTACGGTGCGGGCTGGTCGCAGCCCGCACCGCCCGCGGGCGGCCAGCCCGGTGGCCCGGCGTGGCCCGGCCAGCAGCACGTCGGCCAGCAACCCGGCGGCCAGCAGCAGCCGCCGTACGGCCGCCCGCAGGACGGTCAGCAGCCGTACGGTCAGCAGCCGTACGGCCAGCCGCAGGACGGCCAACAGCCGTACGGCCAGCAGGGCCGGGTGCGGTCACGGCCGCCCCGGACCGCGGATCCGCGCCGGGCGTTCGCACCCGGAGCGTCGGTCGCCAACGTCACGGGGGCCCTCATCGCCGTCGTGTCCGTCGTGCTCGTCGAGGTGGTGTCCGGCGTCCTCGGGCTGCTCGGGGCGTCCCTCGTCGTGCACCCCTTCTCGACGTACGGCACCGGGGCGAGCCTGCTCGGCAGCTTCGTGTCGGGCGTGTTCGCCTCGCCGTTCCCGTTCTACGTGGGAGCGTTCACGGCCCTCGCGTTCCTCACGCCGATCGCGCGGCGGAGTCCGCTGCCGACGGTGCTCCTCCGTGCCGTGCTCGCCGGTGCCGCGGGGACGGTCGCCCTGGCGCTCGTCGGGGTCTTCACCGGGTCCTACGCCGCGGTCCGGACGGGGTCGGGTGCCCGGCTCGTCATCGACGTCCTCACCGGGCCCCTGCAGAACGGCATCCCCTTCACCCTCATGCTCCTCGCGACGTCGACCGTGGCGTGGCTCTGGCTGGGGCGTCCACGGGGAGGACGCCCGGGGCAGGGGCCGACGGGCGGACGACCGGGGACGGTCCGTCCTGCGGACGCCGTGCCCGCGCCGACCGTGCAGCCCTACGGTGCGCAGCAGCAGCAGCAGCAGCAGCAGCAGCAGTACGGTCAGCCGTCCGGGTCCCAGCAGGCCGCCGGCCAGCCGCCCGTGCAGCGGCCCGACGACCGGTGGACGCCGCCGACGCGCTGACACCGACACGCTCGGTCGCCGGGCACCGCCGGTGCGCTGACACAGCCACCGGCGGGAGCCCGGCTCCGGGCGTCCGTCGTCGGCTCGCTCGACCCCGCCGGGCCACCCCGTGCACCGCCGGACCGCCGGACGCCGAACCGTGCCGACCGCACGGCGCGAGCTGCTGCTGACCACCGGGAAGCACCTCGCGCCACGCCGTCACGTGGTTCGACGTGCTCGACGTCGTGCGGACGCCGACAGCGCCGCCACACTGCCGCTCGCCGGCCGGTGGCCGCCACCCTGCCGCCCGCCGGCCGGGGG
>NZ_JBIQDQ010000025.1:25314-28040 GCF_045370965.1 Curtobacterium sp. 179-B 9B NHS | reverse complement strand
CTCCGCGTCGCCGCCGGGCGCCGCGCTCCGCGTCGCCGCCGGGCGCCGCGCCGCCGCCCCTACGCGTCGATGCGGTCGCGGTCGAGACCCTCGCCGGCCAGGATGAATTCCTTGCGCGGCGCGACGTCGTTGCCCATCAGCAGCTCGAACACCTTCGCGGCGCTCTCGGCATCGGTGACGTTCACCCGACGGAGCGTGCGGTGCGCCCGGTCCATCGTGGTCTCGGCGAGCTGGTCGGCGTCCATCTCCCCCAGGCCCTTGTACCGCTGGATCGGCTCCTGGTACTTCTTGCCCTGCTTCGCGAGCTTCTTCAGCACCGCCTGCAGCTCGGCCTCGGAGTAGGTGTAGAGCGTGTCGTTCGGCTTGCCGCGGTTCACCACGACGACCCGGTGCAGCGGCGGCACGGCAGCGAACACCCGGCCCTGCTCGATCATCGGCCGCATGTACCGGAAGAACAGCGTCAGCAGGAGCGTGCGGATGTGGGCACCGTCGACGTCGGCGTCCGACATGATGATGATCTTGCCGTAGCGGGCCTGGTCGATCTCGAACGAGCGGCCGGAGCCGGCGCCGATGACCTGGATGATCGAGGCGCACTCGGTGTTGGACAGCATGTCCGACACCGAGGCCTTCTGCACGTTGAGGATCTTGCCACGGATGGGCAGCAGCGCCTGGTACTCGCTGTTGCGCGCGAGCTTGGCGGTGCCGAGCGCGGAGTCGCCCTCGACGATGAAGAGCTCCGTACCCTCGGCGTCCTGCTTGCGACAGTCGGCGAGCTTGGTCGGCAGCGAGGAGTTCTCCAGCGCGTTCTTGCGCCGCTGCGTCTCCTTGTGCGCCCGGGCCGAGATGCGGGTCTTCATCTCGGCGACGACCTTCTCGAGCAGGGTCGCGGCCTGCGCCTTCTCGGTGCGCTGTGTCGAGGTGAGGACGTCGGTGAGCTGCTTCGCCACGACCTGGTCGACGATCTTCCGGACCGCGGGGGTGCCGAGCACCTCCTTCGTCTGCCCCTCGAACTGCGGCTCGGGCAGGCGGACGGTCAGCACGGCGGTGAGGCCTGCGAGCACGTCGTCCTTCTCGAGCTTGTCCTGCCCGACCTTGAGCTTGCGGGCGTTCGCCTCGACCTGCGTGCGCACGGCCTTGACGACGCCCGACTCGAAGCCGGTCAGGTGCGTGCCGCCCTTCGGCGTCGCGATGATGTTGACGAAGCTCCGCTCGACGGTCTCGTACCCGCTGCCCCACCGCATCGCGATGTCGACCTCGCAGGTCCGCTCGACCGAGGTGGACACCATGTGCCCCTTGTCGTCGAGCATCGGCACGGTCTCCGTGAAGGTCCCGGTGCCCTGGATACGCCAGACGTCGGTGACCGCGGAGTCGACCGCCAGGTGCTCGACGAACTCGCTGATGCCGCCCTCGTACCGGAAGCGCTCGATGACCGGACCGGGCGCGACCGTCGTCCCGGTCGCCTCGGCACGCTGGGCGGCCGCCTCGATCGACGCGGCCCGTTCATCGGTGATCGTGATGCCGAGCCCGGGCACCAGGAAGGCGGTCTGGCGGGCGCGGTTGACCAGGTCGCCCGTGCTGAAACGGGCGTCCGCGGTGAAGATCTGTCGGTCCGCCCAGTACCGGATGCGGGACCCGGTGACCCCCTTCTTCACCTTGCCGACGACACGGAGCTCACTGCCCGAGGTGAACGGGGTGAAGGGCGCATCCGGCCCGTCACCGGCGAAGGTGCCGGGCTCGCCCCGGTGGAAGGACATCGCGTAGGTCTTGCCGCCGCGGTCGACCTCGACGTCGAGGCGCTCCGACAGCGCGTTCACGACCGAGGCACCCACGCCGTGCAGGCCACCGGACGCCGCGTACGACCCGGACCCGAACTTGCCGCCGGCGTGCAGCTTCGTGAACACGACCTCGACCCCGGTCAGGCCGGTCTTCGGTTCCACGTCGACGGGGATGCCGCGGGCGGTGTCGCGGACCTCGACGGAGCCGTCGGCGTGCAGCACGACCCCGATCTCGTCGCCGTGACCCGCGAGTGCTTCGTCGACGGAGTTGTCGATGATCTCCCACAGGCAGTGCATGAGCCCGCGCGAGTCCGTCGAGCCGATGTACATGCCCGGACGCTTCCGAACCGCCTCGAGCCCTTCGAGGACGGAGAGGTGTCGTGCAGAGTAGTCGGAGCTCACATCCCGATGGTACCGAGGGGCACCGACAGCCAGACCGCCGGACAGCGGCGCGGCTCGGACTGGGGACAACCGCTCCGCGCTCAGCGAAACAGGCGGTCCGGGATGCACGGCTCCCAGCCACCACGTGTTCAAATGGTGGTCCACCCGCACCACCTGCGATCCGTGAGGAGCACAGCAATGACCCAGACCGTGCAGGACCTCTCCATCGACGAAGCCAGCAGCCACCAGCTCACCGCCGCTGACCGCTGCGACAGCTGCGGAGCGCAGGCGTACATCCGCGCCACCATGGCCAGCGGCGAGCTCTACTTCTGCGCCCACCACGGCGCCGAGTTCAAGGAGAAGCTCGCAGCCACCGCGCTCGAGTGGCACGACGAGAGCAGCCGACTCCACGAGTCGAAGTAGTCGTCACCAGACGGACGAACGGGAGGCGCGGGGGCCCCGGGCCCCCCGCCCCCCCGCCCGCCCCGGGGGGCCCCCCCCCCCCCGCCCCCCCCCCCCCGGGCCCCCCCCGCCCCCCGGCCATCCCCCCCCCCCCCGCCGCCCTCCCCG
>NZ_JBIQDQ010000025.1:0-25304 GCF_045370965.1 Curtobacterium sp. 179-B 9B NHS | reverse complement strand
CCCCGCGCTGGGGGGCCCCGCCGCGCCCCGCCCCCCCCCCGTGTCGAGCCCCCCCCCCCCCCCGGGCGGGCGGGGGGGGGGGGGCCCCGCGGCCCCCCCGCCTCCCGTTCGTCGTCGTGACGACCGCCAGGTCGACTAAGCGATCCGCTTGAAGGCCTTGTCGACGTAGCGGTCGACGGTCGCGCGCGCTTCGCGCGCGTACCGGTCGACGGTCGCCGTCCGCTCCGGGTCCGGCGCGTACTCGCGCCCGAGGCGCTTGGTCGCCGCAGCGAGCACCGCATCGGTCAGCTGCGGGTTGAGCGGCAGGATCGGCCCCTGGGTGTGCGTGCCGAAGGACGAACCCGTGATCGCCCCCTCGACGGCGGACCCGGCCTGGTTGCCGCCACCGGACACGACGTCGGCGAAGGGCTCGACGCCCGGAGCCAGTTCGATCCGGGTCGCGTGGTCCTCGAAGCCGGCGAGACGCTTCGGTGCGCCGGGCAGCAGGGGGTACCGCGTGTCGAGCACGAAGTAGTTCACCCGACGCTCGGCACCGCGGACGGCCCGCGCGTCGAACACGCCGAAGCCCGCGACGGGTGATCCCTCGGTGGGGACGACCTCGTTGGTCGCGAGGTCGAAGCCCCCGCCGACGGCCACGACGGGCACGCCGGCAGCGGCGAACTCGCGGAGGGACGCCCCGACACGCGTGACGTCGGCCCCGAGCGAGCGCATGGCGCTGAGCGGCCCGTTGCCCACGACGACGACGTCGGCCGCAGCAGGGAGCTGGTCGCCCGGCGCGTACGTGACGACCTCCGTGGCGATGCCAACGGCCTCGGCACGGCGGGTGAGGGCCACGACGTTGCCGCGGTCGCCCGAGACCCCCATCTGACGCGGGTAGACGTGCAGGATGGTCAGCCGGTCGGCCGTCATGCGGTCTTCTCCATGTCGCCGTGGCCGAGGGCCTTGCGGGCGATCATCATGATCTCGTAGTTGACGATGAAGTTCTTCGTCCCCGACGTCGTCGAGCCGAGCTGCTCCATGTGCCGGATGGCAGCCTCGACGTCGGGCTCGACACGGCCGATGCGGACACCGGCGTGCTCGAGCGCGATGGCGATCTGCCACGCCTTGTCCCCGGACACGACGTCCACGTGGTCGAGCTTCGAGAAGTCGATGTCGTAGATCCAGGAGATGTCCGGGGTGCCCTCGTCGATCGCCATGAGGACCTGCTCCGGGCGGTCCGGCAGGGCGTCGAGGTTGAGCTGCAGGCTCGCCGCGTTCTTGAACATCGTGAACTCGGCGGACTCGCCAGCGATCGGCAGGCGCTCGCCTCGCCCGTACGCGGGCTTCATCGTGCCGAAGGCCCTCGTGACGGCGTCGGCCCGGAACTGCGCACCCAGTGCGGCGCTCGCGGTCGCGGTCGCAGCCGCTGCGTCCACCGCGTAGTGCAGGCCCCGTGCCGGCAGCCGGACGGGGATGTCGGTGCCGTCGAACCGGATCGTCGCTCCGTCGCCGGTGTTGGCGACGACCTCGGACTCGGCAGGGTTCGGCTCGCCGGCGGTCCGGTCGAAGTCGTCGGCGTTCTGCAGCCCGTTCGGGGCCGCAGCCACGACCTCGGCGCTCGCGCCGAAGCGGAGCACGCGCTGGCCCGAGCGGCCCGCGTACGCGTCGAGGAACTGGTCGTCCCGGTTCGTGATGACGTTCGCCGTGGACAGCGCCGCCGTGTCGAGCATCATCGTCGCAACGCGCTCGGTCTCGAAGAACCGGTAGAGCTGGTCCACCTGCACGTTGAGCATCGTCACCGTCGACGGGGACAGGATGCCGGCGAGCTCGACCGCGAAGGCCTCGTCCACCTCGAGGATGCCGATGTCCGCCTTGAGCCTGCCGGTCAGCGACACCTCGGACAACAGCGCCGAGGCGATGCCCTGCGGCAGGTTCGCACCGGACGGGTTCGTGAAGACGCGGAGGCCGTGTGCCCGGACGATGTCCGAGATCATGTGCGTCGTCGTCGACTTGCCGTTGGAGCCGAGCACGAAGACGACGCCGTTCGGGAACTGCTTCGTCACGTGCTGGAGGAAGTCCGGCACGAGCTTGAGGACGATGTAGCCCGGGTAGGCGGACCCGCCGCCCCGCGCACGTGCGAGGGCGCGGAGGACCCGCCCGACCAGGATCGGGATGAGGAAGCGCATCGGCCTACTCGAGGTAGTCGCGGAGCGACTGCGACCGGGACGGGTGGCGGAGCTTCGCCATCGTCTTGGACTCGATCTGTCGGATCCGCTCGCGCGTCACGCCGAACGTGTCCCCGATCTGGTCGAGGGTCTTCGGCTGACCGTCACCGAGGCCGAAGCGCATGCGGATCACGCCCGCCTCGCGCTCGGACAGGGAGTCGAGCAGGCTCTCGAGCTGCTTCTGCAGCATCGTGAAGCCCACGGCGTCGGCCGGCACGACCGCCTCGGTGTCCTCGATCAGGTCGCCGAACTCCGAGTCGCCGTCCTCACCCAGCGGGGTGTGGAGCGAGATCGGCTCGCGACCGTACTTCTGCACCTCGACGACCTTCTCCGGGGTCATGTCGAGCTCGCGGGCGAGCTCTTCCGGAGTGGGCTCGCGACCGAGGTCCTGCAGCATCTGGCGCTGCACACGGGCCAGCTTGTTGATGACCTCGACCATGTGCACCGGGATGCGGATGGTGCGGGCCTGGTCGGCCATCGCGCGGGTGATCGCCTGACGGATCCACCAGGTGGCGTACGTCGAGAACTTGAAGCCCTTGGTGTAGTCGAACTTCTCGACCGCACGGATCAGACCGAGGTTGCCCTCCTGGATGAGGTCCAGGAACTGCATGCCGCGGCCCGTGTAGCGCTTGGCCAGCGAGACGACGAGGCGCAGGTTCGCGCCGAGCAGGTGGGACTTGGCGCGCTGCCCGTCACGGGCGACCCAGCGGAGCTCGCGCTCCTCCGGCTTGGAGAGACCGGTCGAGTGCTGCAGCTTGTCCTCGGCGAACAGGCCGGCCTCGATCCGCATCGCGAGCTCGACCTCCTGCTCGGCGTTGAGGAGCGCGACCTTGCCGATCTGCTTCAGGTAGTCCTTGACCGGGTCGGCGGTGGCGCCGGTGATCGTGGTCGAGTAGACCGGTGCCTCGTCGTCGTCGGACTGCGAGATGACGAGCGCGCCCGCGGCGACCGCTGCTGCGGCGTCCGGCTTGGCGTCCTTCTCCTCGGTCTCGGTGTCCTCGGCGTCGTCCGTCGCGTCGACGGCGTCGTCCGCGGGCTCGACGGCCTCGTCGTCCTCGTCCTCGTCGTCGTCCTTCTTCTTCGCGCGCGTGGCCGTCTTCTTCGGCGCTGCCTTCGCAGCGGGCTTCTTCGCGGCGGTGGTCTTGGTGGCGCGCTTCTTCGGCGCAGCCTTCCCCTCGGCCGCGTCGGCGTCGTCCGCCGCGACGGCCTCGGGCTCGGTGTCCTTCGTGGGATCGATCGTCGTGCTCCGGGCAGCCATGCGATCACCTCTCTCGTCGTGCCACGTTCGTGGGGTCGTGGCTTCCCTCGCCGCCCAGGGCCTGGGCCGCAGTCCCCCGCGTCGTCAGGTCCTACCGTTCCGGGCAGCATGAGGACCCATGTCAAGTCCCCCGACCCCCGCGGCGCAGCGAGGCGACGCGGTCGTGAGGGGCCCGAACGGGTCCGTCCTCCATTATTGCACGGCCTGCTTCCGCAGGCGCGCAACCAGTGCAACCCAGAGCGGCCCCACCCGTATTCCGTCCTGCGCGTGCATCTGCCGCCGGGTCCGTCGGCGCGCGAGCAGCAGCATCACGACGCCGAACCCGACCACCACGTACTGGACGGTGAGCGCGACGCGGAAGTTGTCCCAGGCGAACACCGTGCGCCCCGTCGCGCCCGACACGACGTCGAGCAGCGTCCCGATGAGGAACATCATGACGAAGGCCGCCAGGAACCCGCCGACGTTCACGACGCCGTTCGCCGAGCCGAGCGACCCGACCGGGTTGAAGCTGCGCGCGAAGTCGAAACCGATGAGGGATCCCGGGCCGCCGACCCCCATCGCGACCACGAGCAGGACGAGCAGCCACGTCGGCGGGTGCCCGGGCCAGAGCAGCACCGCCGTCCACACCACCCCGAGCGCCAGGACGATGCCGAGCACCAGGTTCGACCGCCGGAGCGGGAACCGGGCGCAGAGCACGCCGAGCACCGGTCCCACGACGAAGCCGGTGACGACGACGACGGTGAGGAAGCCGGCCGCCTCGGACGGGCTGTACCCGAGGCCGCGCAGCATCGGGACGCCCCACAGCAACGAGAAGACCGTGCCGGACGACTGCGTGACGTAGTGGGACCAGAAGCCGAGCTGCGTGCCCGGCCGCCGCAGCGCGTGCCCGAAGGTGTGGAAGGCGCCGCGCCACGAGTGCGGCAGGGGCAGTGGGATCGTGTCGGTCCGCACCGCGACGGGGCCGTTGCGGACGAAGACGACCGCCAGCACGAGACCGACCAGGCTCGCGGCCGCGGCGACCCCGAACGCCGGGGTCCACCCGGCGGTGTGCAGGAGCACAGCGAACGGGAAGGCCGACAGGACCTGTCCGACCTGACCGAGGTTGCCCGTCCACTGGGAGATCTGCGGCAGGATGCGGCCCGTGAACCACATCGGGACGAGACGGATCACCGAGATGAAGGTCATCGCGTCGCCGGCCCCGACGAGCACCCGGCCCGCGATGGCCGGGCCGATCGTCGGCGAGAACGCGACGACGACCTGGCCGACCACGAGCAGCGCGGCGCCCAGCAGCACGAGCCTGCGCGGCCCCACCCGGTCGAGCGCGATCCCCACCGGGATCTGCAGCCCGGCGTAGACGGCGATCTGCACGACGGCGAGCGTGGACAGGACCGCGGCCGAGACCGCGAAGCGGTCCTGCGCGTCGACGCCGGAGACCCCGAGCGACGACCGCTGCACCACGGCGAGGACGTAGGCGAGCACCGCGACGCCCCAGACGAGGAAGGCACGGCGGGAGTTCACCCGACAAGGCTACCGACGCGCGGCCCGCGCCCGACACTCGCTGTGGAGGACGGGAGGCGCGGTGCGGGCCGTGGAGGAGCCTCCAGGCCGCGAGCGGCGCAGCCCGCTCCCCGTCAGTCGGTCGACGCGTCGCCGTCGGACCGCCGGTCGGCCAGGAAGCGCTCGAGCTCGGCCGCGATCGCGTCGGCGGTCGGGACCTCGCCGTCCTCGTTCGTCAGGGGCGACGCGACCGGGTTGCCCTCCATGTAGGTGTCGTGCCGTT
Source organism: Curtobacterium sp. 179-B 9B NHS (assembly GCF_045370965.1). Classification (NCBI taxonomy): domain Bacteria; kingdom Bacillati; phylum Actinomycetota; class Actinomycetes; order Micrococcales; family Microbacteriaceae; genus Curtobacterium; species Curtobacterium sp. 179-B 9B NHS. The sequence continues at coordinate 20,062 of NZ_JBIQDQ010000025.1, read as the reverse complement.
CCTCGAGCACACCGACCAGGCGCTGGAGCTCGGGGTTGCCCGCGACCTGCTCCTCGACGCGTGTGCGGAACTCGCGGTCGGACGCACGCAGCGCGTCGGTCGGGAAGATCAGACCGGTGGCCGCCGCGATGCTCGACAGTGCGGTGACCGCCGCGTCGGGGAACTCGGTGTCGCCGAGGTAGTGCGGGACCAGCAGGACGAGCCCGGTGACCGATGCACCCAGCTGCGTCAGCCGGTGCTCGACCAGGTGCAGGACGTTCGCGGGCGCCTGCGTCTCCGGCTTCCACACGCTCAGCTGCTCGACCAGGTCCGCGCGGGTCCCCGACACCGTCAGACTGATCGGACGGGTGTGGGGGACGGGCATGGGGATGGACTGGACCCACGTCGTGTCCGCGACCTGCAGGCGGTCGGCGAGGCCGGTGACGGCGTCGACGAACCGGTTCCACTGGAAGTCCGGCTCGTACCCGGTGAGGAACAGGAACGGCTGCCCGAGCTCGTCGCGCACCAGGTGCAGCGCCAGGCGCGGCGGTTCGACGGCCGTGATGTGGTCGTGCTCGAAGGTGATGACCGGCCGGCGGGCGCGCCAGTCGAGCAGGACGTCCGGGTCGAACTCCGCGACGAGCTCGTGGTCGAGTCCGTCGAGGATCGACGTGGCCACCTGCGCGACGGCGGACCCCGCGTCGACGAAGCCGGTCAGGCCCGCGACCAGGTGCAGCCCGGCCGGGACGGTCGGCGCGCCGTCGGGAGCGGAGTACAGGTCCTCGGGGTGGTTCACCGTCCCCATGCTAGGCGGCACCCCCGACCCGACCCCTGCGTCGGCCCGACGCTCTCGGCGAACACGTGCTGGCTAGGCTGGGCGCATGGTCCGACCGACGCTCTCCACCACCACCTCGACCCCCTCCGACGTCGACGCCGACGTCCTCGTGCTCGGCGTCCGCTCGGGCACCGACGGCGGTGCCCCCACGATCGCTCAGAGCGCTGCCGGCGCCCTGGACGCGCTCGCCGACCTCGACCTGGGCTCCGTCGGTGTGACGGGTGCGAAGGACCAGCTGGTCCGCCTCCCCGGTACCGGCGTCGCCGCGGCCGGGATCGCACTCGTCGGCCTCGGTGCCACGGTCGACGCGGCGTCCGTCCGCGCGGCCGCCGGCAGCGCGGTCCGCCAGCTCCCCCAGGCGGCGTCGATCGCGCTGGCGCTGCCGACCGACTCGGCCGAGCTCGTCGACGCCGCGCTCGAGGGTGCGGCGCTCGGCTCCTACGCCTTCACCCGGCACAAGGGCACCGGTACGACGGCTCCGGCCCGGGGCGACCAGCGCATCGCGGTCGTCGCGCCGGCCGACACCGCCGCCGACGCCACCGTCCGGCCCGCGATCGTCGCCGACGCGGCAGCACTCGTCCGTGACCTCGTGAACACCGCCGCCGGCGACCTCGGCCCGGCGGACGTCGCCGACGTCGCCGTCGCGCAGGCCGAGGGCCTCCCCCTCACCGTCGAGGTCCTCGACGAGCAGCAGCTCGAGGAGCAGGGCTTCGGGGGCATCCTCGGGGTCGGCCGCGGCTCCGAGCGTCCCCCGCGCCTGGTCGTCGTCCGCTACGAGCCGTCGTCGGCGTCCAAGCACCTCGCACTGGTCGGCAAGGGCATCACCTTCGACTCCGGCGGCCTCTCGCTGAAGCCCGCCGCGTCGATGCTCGGCATGAAGACCGACATGACCGGCGCCGCCACCGTGCTCGCCGCGACGATCGCCGCCGCGCGCCTCGGCCTCGACACGAAGGTCACCGCCTGGCTGTGCCTCGCCGAGAACATGCCGTCCGGCTCCGCGACGCGCCCCGGCGACGTGCTCACCCTGAAGAACGGGAAGACCGTCGAGGTCACGAACACCGACGCCGAGGGCCGACTCGTCCTCGGCGACGGCATGGTCGCCGCCTCGCTCGAGCAGCCCGACGCCCTCGTCGACGTCGCGACGCTCACCGGCGCACAGGTCGTCGCCCTCGGCGACCGGACCACCGGCCTGATGGGCAGCGACGACCTGGTCGCACGGGTCCGCGCGGTCGCCGACGCCGTCGCCGAGCCGATCTGGCCGATGCCCCTGCCCGAGGAGCTCGACGCGCGACTCGCCAGCGACGTCGCCGACATGGTCAACGCGACCGTGGGCAACCCGGCCGGTGGGATGCTCCTCGCCGGCAAGTTCCTCGAGCGGTTCGTGGGCGACGGCGTGCCGTGGGCGCACCTCGACATCGCGGGCCCCTCGGAGCACAAGGGCGGCGGGTACGGCTGGCTCGGCAAGGGCGCGACCGGCGTCATGGTCCGGACGCTCATCGGGCTCGCAGAAGAGCTCCAGTCCAGGTAGTAGGTTGGTGTCCGGCGGGCTGCGCACCGACGCGCGTCCGCCGGAACCAGCGGGACGGGACCGGAACCATGCGGTCCGACCGTCGGACGCCGCCGCCGCGGTGTCCAGTGGGGTCCGACCGGGATCCCGACACGCACGAGGGAGTTGCACCAGGTGACGGAACAGACTTACGACGTCGTGGTCCTCGGTGGCGGCAGTGGTGGCTACGCCGCTGCGCTCCGGGCCGCCGAGCTCGGCATGAGCGTCGCGCTCATCGAGGGAGACAAGCTCGGGGGGACCTGCCTGCACCGCGGCTGCATCCCGACCAAGGCGCTGCTGCACGCCGCCGAGGTCGCCGACGCCACCCGCGACGCGGAGAAGTACGGCGTCATCGCCGAGTTCGCGGGTGTCGAGGTGCCGAAGGTCATCGACTACCAGCAGGGCGTCATCAACTCGAAGTACAAGGGCCTGCAGGGCCTGGTCAAGGCGCGCGGCATCACCGTCGTCGAGGGCTGGGGCCGTCTGACCTCGCAGAACACCGTGCAGGTCGGCGACCAGACCGTCACCGGCAAGAACGTCGTGCTCGCCACGGGTTCGTACTCGAAGTCCCTGCCGGGCCTCGAGATCGGCGGTCGCGTGATCACGTCCGAGACCGCGCTCAAGATGGACTACGTCCCGAACAAGGTCGTCATCCTCGGTGGTGGCGTCATCGGCGTCGAGTTCGCCAGCGTGTGGAAGTCGTTCGGCGCCGACGTCACGATCGTCGAGGGCCTGCCCCACCTCATCCCCGCCGAGGACGAGTCGATGTCCAAGCAGCTCGAGCGCGCCTTCCGCAAGCGCGGCATCGAGTTCTCGCTCGGCGTGCGCTTCGACCACGTCGACCAGCACGAGAACGGCGTCGTCGTGACGCTCGAGGACGGCAAGACCTACGAGGGCGACGTGCTCCTCGTCGCGGTCGGCCGTGGCCCGCTCACGCAGAACATGGGCTTCGACGAGGTCGGCGTCGCGATGGACCGCGGGTTCGTCACGACCGACGAGCGCCTCGCCACCAACCTGCCGAACGTCTACGCCGTCGGCGACATCGTCTCCGGCCTGCAGCTCGCGCACCGCGGCTTCCAGCAGGGGATCTTCGTGGCCGAGGAGATCGCGGGCCTGAAGCCCGTCGTCATCTCCGACACGAACATCCCGAAGGTGACCTACTCCGACCCCGAGGTCGCCTCGGTCGGACTCTCCCAGGCCAAGGCCGAGGAGGAGTACGGCAAGGACAAGGTCGACTTCTACGAGTACAACCTCGCGGGCAACGGCCGCAGCCACATCATCGGGACCTCCGGCGCCGTCAAGGTCGTCCGGGTCGTCGACGGTCCGGTCGTCGGTGTCTCGATGATCGGCGCGCGCGTCGGCGAGCTCATCGGTGAGGCCCAGCTCGCGGTGAACTGGGAGGCGCACCCGGAGGACGTCGCACCGCTCGTCCACGCCCACCCGACGCAGAACGAGGCCCTGGGCGAGGCCTTCCTCCACCTCGCGGGCAAGCCGCTGCACGCGCTGTGACGACCACGTCCACCGTGCACACCGAGACAATGACAACCACCACCACAGCAACCCGCGAACAGGAGCCCACCCGATGAGCGAATCCGTCAACCTCCCGGCGCTCGGCGAGAGCGTCACCGAGGGCACGGTCACCCGATGGCTGAAGAACGTCGGTGACCGCGTCGAGGTCGACGAGCCGCTGCTCGAGGTCTCGACCGACAAGGTCGACACCGAGATCCCGTCGCCGATCGCCGGCGTCGTCGAGGAGATCCTCGTCCAGGAGGACGAGACCGTCGAGGTCGGCACCGCGCTGGTGAAGATCGGCGACGGGTCCGGATCGGACTCCGGTTCGTCGGACGACCAGGGTGCGGACCAGGACGCCGCAGCCGCCGAGGAGAGCGAGCCCGAGACGGCTCCGAGCACCGAGCAGGGCGAGGAGCAGAAGGCTCCGGAGCCGCAGCAGGCCGAGCCGGCGCCCGGTGGCCAGACGCAGCCCGCCGCCCCGCAGGCACCGTCGGCTCCGCCCGTCCCGCAGGCCGCTCCGGTCCCGCCGCCCGCCGCCGTGCCGGCAGCGGTCCCCGCGCCCGCCGCAGCTCCGGCTCCGGCCGCTGCTCCGGCGCCGGCCGCATCCGGCTCGACCGCGTCGGCATCGGTGCCGAACCCGAACCAGGACGCGTCGGCCTCCGGCTACGTCACCCCGCTGGTGCGCAAGCTCGCCAACGAGCAGGACGTCGACCTGTCGACGGTCTCCGGCTCCGGGGTCGGTGGCCGCATCCGCAAGGAGGACGTGCTCGCCGCCGCCGCGAAGGCGTCGTCCGCCGGTTCGTCGGCTCCGGCCGCCGCGGCGTCCGGCCCGTTCGTGGCCGAGACCTCGCCGCTCCGCGGCACGCGCGAGAAGATGACGCGCCTCCGCAAGGTGGTCGCCGAGCGCGCCGTGCAGTCGATGACCTCGACCGCACAGCTCACCAGCGTCGTCGAGGTCGACGTCACGAAGGTCGCGCAGTTCCGCGACGCGAACAAGGCCGAGTTCCTCGAGAAGACCGGTTCGAAGCTCAGCTTCATGCCGTTCTTCGCCCTCGCGGCGTCCGAGGCGCTCAAGGCCCACCCGAAGATCAACTCCACGGTCGAGGGCGACGAGATCGTCTACCCGGACCACGAGAACGTGTCGATCGCGGTGGACACCGAGCGCGGCCTGCTCACCCCGGTGATCAAGGACGCGTCGGGGCTCTCGCTCGCCGACTTCTCGAAGGCGATCGCGGACCTGGCCGAGCGCACGCGCAACAACCAGCTCAAGCCGGACGAGCTCGCAGGTGGCACCTTCACGCTGACCAACACCGGTTCGCGCGGCGCGCTGTTCGACACCCCCGTGGTGTTCCTGCCGCAGTCCGCGATCCTCGGCACGGGCATCGTCACCAAGCGTCCGGCGGTCGTGAAGGTCGACGGGCAGGAGGCGATCGCCGTCCGTTCGTTCGTCTACCTCGCGCTGTCGTACGACCACCGGATCATCGACGGCGCCGACGCGTCGCGGTACCTCGTCGCGGTGAAGAACCGCCTCGAGGAGGGCAACTTCGGCCCGAACCTCGGCTACTGAGTCGTCGCTCCGATCCGCACCGGACGGCCCCGGTCCCCTGGTGGGACCGGGGCCGTCCGGCGTTCCACCGGGAGCGGCGGAGCCGGCCCGGTGCGTCGCGGGCCGGGGCGGTCCGGCGATCCTGCGGCCGCGGGCACGGGCACGGGCACGGGCACGGGCACGGTCACGGTCAGCGCAGACCGGTCGCTGCGGTCACGAGACCGCCCGCGACCACCGTGCCGACGAGGACGTGCCGGACCGGCACTCGGCGCTCCCGTCCCAGGGGGATCCCCTGCTCGACCAGGTCCCGCACCACCCGGGCGACCGAGCCGATCGCGTCCGTGGTGTCGTCCGGCAGACGCCCGACGCCGACGTGCTCCTCGTCGGGGAAGGCCGGGCCCGGTCTGCTCCAGCGCACGGGTCGGGGTGGCGCGGCTCCGACGACGAGGTCGAGCGCGTCCGAGATCGTCCGAGCGTCCCCGTCCCGCGCGGCGTCGAGGACCGGGTCGAGCGTGCTGCGGACGGCTGACCGCGCGTCGACACGGTCCCACACGGAACGGGCGGCGGTCACGAGCTGGCGGGCGCCGTCGAGGTCACGGGGAGACGGGAGCGGGTGCGCCGGCGGTGGCGTGCACGCGACCCGCGAGGAGGCTGCCGCTGCCGCTGCCTCGGCCCGAGCGGCCGCCGTCACCCGGGAGAGGACCCCGGCGGCACAGGCCGTCGCCCGGGGGTCCGCAGCGGGATCGGCCGACGTGCGTCCCGTGCAGGTGTCCGACGCACCGGGAGGACGGTCGGCGACGACGATCGCTCCCGCTTCGTCGACGCGCACGGCGTCGAAGGGGACGGCTCCGAGCACGACCGCACCCGATCGTGCCCGCGCAGCGAGTTCGAGCAGGGGCACCGTCAGGGTGACCGCCACACCCTCGGTCGGCGTGCCGAGTGCCTCCAGTGCGTCCTCGAGCGCGCGGGTCGACGGGTCGAGGACCTCGGCGGCGAGGTGGCCCTGCGGGCACCTGCCGACCCGGGTCACCGGAACGAGGTGCGGGCCGGCGCCGGCGGCGCGGTCGGCGACCCACCCCGAGAAGTCGGCGGGGTCCTGTGCACCGCACCACCGTCTGCTGCCCGCTGTCGTCGTCATGGTGACGAGCTTCGCGGAGGCCGGACGGGCCTCCCGGCCGGAGTGCGGTACCTGTGGACGGCGACGTTCGCCCACAGCCTGGGCACCAGCGGTCTGCGAGCGATGGTCGAGGCCGTATCCTGGTCGCATGGCACGCAGCACTCCCCAAGCAACGACGGCGAAGGAGCCGGGTCGTCTCAAGCAGATGTACCAGGTCTTCACCATGACCCGTCGGGCCGACCCGAAGTCCGTCTGGTGGTTCCTGCTGGCGTTCGTCGGCCCCGTCGTCGCGGGTGTCCTGCTCGCGCTGCTCCTGCCGGGCCAGAACTGGCTCGCGATCACGCTGTGGATCGTGGCCGGCGTGCTGCTCGGTGTGCTGCTCTTCCTCATCGTCCTCGGTCGGCTGGCGGAGCGTGCCGCCTACTCGCAGATCGCCGGGCAGCCGGGCGCCGTCGGCGCCGTGCTCTCGAACTCACTCCGCCGCCAGTGGCGATCGAGCGAGATGCCCGTCGCCGTGCACGGCCGGTCCCAGGCCGCCGTCTACCGCGCGGTCGGCACCCCGGGTGTGGTCCTCATCACCGAGGGGCAGCGGGGCAACCTCAAGCGCCAGGTGGACGAGGAGCGCCGCAAGGTCCAGCGGATCGTCCCGAACGTCCCCGTGCACGTGGTCCACGTCGACGACGACGAGGACGGCGTGACGCTGCACAAGCTCCCGCGGGCGATGAACAAGTACAAGAAGGCACTCAACCGCAACGAGGTCCTGGCGGTCGCGAACCGTCTGGACTCCCTCACGCACAGCCCGGCGGCTGCGATCCCCAAGGGCATGGACCCGATGCGTGCGCGCGCCGGGCGTCCGCGCTGATCGTCTCCCCCGCGCTCCGAGCGACGACGCCCCCGACCGTGCCAGGTCGGGGGCGTCGCTGCGTGCGAGGCGCGTGCTCCTCGTGACTGTGGTCTCGTCGGAGCGCCGACCTTGCCGGTGGTGCTGCCAGGCAGAACGACACCGCCGCTCTCGTCCGACAGCGATCTCGTCGTTCTCCCCCCCGCCGCCGGGCGACCGCGGGCTGAACGACACCGCCGCTGTCGTGCGACAGCGATCTCGTCGCTCCGCCCGTACCCGCCGGACGACCCGCGGGCAGAACGACACCGCCGCTGTCGTACGACGTCGACGATGTCGTTGCGCGTCGTTCGCACGCCTCCGGCTCCGCGCGCGTCCGGCCGCGCCGGTCAGCGCCGGACGAGCACCGTCCCCGCGATGCGGTCGTGCGCACCACGGCTGTCACGGTCGATGATGAGCGCCGGGACGACCAGGCAGAGCAGCACGGTGCGGACGATCGGTCGCCACACCCCGACGTAGCCGCCGCGGATCGGGACGACCCGCAGGCCGACGCACACGTGACCGAAGGAGCCCGACAGCGTGCAGATGAACAGGACCTGCAGCACCGCGAAGATCGCGAGCTGGATCCACGTGTGCGCGATGTCGCCGGATCCCTCGAGCGGCGACCACACGCCGGTGACGTACGCCACGAGGTCGGCCAGGATGCCGTCGATGAGCAGCCCGACGACCCGGCGACCGATGCGGCCGACGCTGCGCGGCCCGTCCTCGGGGAGCCCGAGGTCCTTGCCCGGCCACCCGTCCGGGTGCTCCCCACCGGGGTGTGCGGACGACGCCGAGGGCGGGGTGGTGCTGCGGGCCATGCTCCAAGGGTAGGCGACTCCGTGCCCGTAACACGCACGAAACAATGCAGTCATGTCCGGGAAACCCGGTGTCAATAGCCTCGTCGGAGGGTGCACCCGCGGCACCTCCGACATCACCTACCCCCCAGGAGATCGACACACATGTTCAGCGATTCCTCCGAGGTGCTCGCCTTCATCAAGGACACGGACGTCAAGTTCCTCGACATCCGCTTCACGGACCTGCCCGGTGTCCAGCAGCACTTCAACATCCCGGCGTCGACGGTCGACGAGGACTTCTTCTCGGTCGGACAGCTCTTCGACGGCTCCTCGATCCGCGGCTTCGCGTCGATCCACGAGTCGGACATGCAGCTCATCCCGGACGTGACGACGGCGTACATCGACCAGTTCCGCGCCGAGCGCACGCTGATCATGATCTTCGACATCTACAACCCGCGGAACGGCGAGATCTACGGCCGCGACCCGCGCCAGGTGGCGAAGAAGGCCGAGAAGTACCTCGCGTCGACGGGCATCGCGGACACCGCGTTCTTCGCGCCCGAGGCCGAGTTCTACATCTTCGACGACGTCCGCTACTCGGTGACCCAGAACAAGTCGTTCTACTCGGTCGACTCGGAAGAGGGCGCTTGGAACACCGGTCGCGAGGAAGAGGGCGGCAACCTCGCCAACAAGACCCCCTACAAGGGCGGGTACTTCCCGGTCTCCCCCGTCGACAAGACGGCCGACCTGCGCGACGACATCACGCTCAAGCTGATCGAGGCGGGCTTCGAGCTCGAGCGCTCGCACCACGAGGTGGGTACCGGCGGCCAGCAGGAGATCAACTACAAGTTCGACACGATGGTCCACGCCGCGGACGACATCCTGAAGTTCAAGTACATCGTCAAGAACACGGCCGACCAGTGGGGCAAGGTCGCCACGTTCATGCCGAAGCCGCTGTTCGGCGACAACGGCTCGGGCATGCACACCCACCAGTCGCTCTGGAGCGACGGCAAGCCGCTGTTCTACGACGAGAACGGCTACGGCGGCCTCTCGGACGTCGCGCGCTGGTACATCGGTGGCATCCTGAAGCACGCCCCGGCGCTGCTCGCCTTCACGAACCCGTCGATCAACTCCTACCACCGTCTGGTCAAGGGGTTCGAGGCTCCGGTCAACCTGGTCTACTCGGCCGGCAACCGCTCCGCCGCGATCCGCATCCCGATCACGGGCACGAACCCGAAGGCGAAGCGCATCGAGTTCCGCGCGCCGGACGCCTCGGGCAACCCGTACCTCGCCTTCGCTGCGCAGCTGATGGCCGGCCTCGACGGCATCCAGAACCGCATCGAGCCGCACGAGCCGGTGGACAAGGACCTGTACGAGCTCCCGCCGGAGGAGGCCAAGGGGATCCCGCAGGTGCCGGGCTCCCTCGACGAGGCGCTCGAGGCGCTCGAGGCGGACCACGAGTTCCTCACGAAGGGCAACGTCTTCACCGAGGACCTCATCCAGACGTGGATCGACTACAAGCGTGAGAACGAGATCCTCCCGCTCGCGCAGCGTCCGCACCCGTTCGAGTACGAGCTGTACTTCGGCGTCTGATCCTCGCTGACACCACGAAGGCCCCGCTCCGGTTCCGGTGCGGGGCCTTCTGCGTGCGGGGCGCGTCGTGCCGTCGTGGTGACCGCCTGGAGGCCCGGTGCCGGTCCGGCGGACCGACACCGGGCCTCCAGACAGTCGCCTGCTGTGCGCCCGTTCCTTCCCGTGACGCGCGCGATGGCGGGCGGGAACGGGCGTACCTGGTCGGAACGAACCACCTGGTACGCCCGGAAGGACCAGGTACGCCCGGAAGGACCAGCCACGCCCGGAAGGACCAGGTACGCCCGGAAGGACGAGGCACGCCCGGACGCACAGGAGCGGGGTCCCTGCCGCCCCCGGCACGGACCCCGCTCCTGCGCGGTGACGACTAGCGCGCTGCGGCCAGCACGTCGTTCGACCCCGCCGCCACGCTCACGGCCGAGCTCGCGACCGGTGTGGGCCGCCCCAGGGAGCGGACGGACCACCCGGCCTCGACCCAGTCGGCGACCGGGAGGCAGTTGCGGGCGTCGATGACGGTGCGACGGCCGACGATGCCGCCGAGCGACACCGGCGACGCCTGCACGATCTCGTCCCACTCCGTCAGGACGAGCACCACGTCCGCACCCTCGACCGCGTCCTCCTTCGTCGCCGCGTAGGACAGCGTCGGGAAGGAGCGACGAGCGGTATCGTTCGCCTCCGGGTCCCACAGCGTGACCTGCGCGCCGCGGAGGTGCAGCGCCGCAGCGACGTTGAGCGCCGGCGAGTCCCGGACGTCGTCGGTGAGCGGCTTGAACGCAGCCCCGACCACGGCCACGCGGCGGTTCAGCACGGAACCCCCGAGCGCCTCGATCGTCATGTCGATGACCCGCTCGCGCTGTCCCATGTTGATCTCGTCGACCTGCTGCATCAGTCCGACGACCCGACCGGCGCCGATCTCGTTCGCACGGTGCATGAGCGCACGGATGTCCTTCGGCAGGCAGCCGCCGCCGAAGCCGAGCCCGGCGTTCAGGAACTTGCGCCCGATGCGGACGTCGTGCCCGAGGGCGTCGGCGAGCGTGGTGACGTCGGCACCGGTGATGGCGCACATCTCGGAGATCGCGTTGATGAAGGAGATCTTCGTCGCGAGGAACGCGTTCGCGCTGACCTTCACGAGCTCGGCGGTCGCGAGGTCCGTCGTGATGACCGGCGTGCCCTCGGCGATCGGTGCCGCGTAGACCTCGCGGATCACCGCGTCCGCCGCCGCCGACGCGCCGCCCCAGACCAGACGGTCCGGGTGCAGGGTGTCGTCGACGGCCTTGCCCTCGCGGAGGAACTCCGGGTTCCAGACGAGCTCCGCCTGGATGCCGGACGGGCTGAACTCGCGGACGATCCCGCGCAGTCGCTCCGCCGTCCCGACGGGCACCGTGGACTTGCCGACGATGAGCCCCGGGTGCGTGAGGTGCTCCGCGACACCGCGGGTGGCGGCCTCGACGTAGGTCAGGTTCGCAGCGTGCGACCCGGCCTTCTGCGGCGTGCCGACGCAGACGAAGTGGACGTCCGCGGCGGCGACGGCCTCGGCCAGGTCGGCGGTGAACCGGAGCTTCCCGGTGGCGACGTGCTTCGTGATGAGCTCGGGCAGGCCGGGCTCGTAGAACGGCACCTCGCCGGCGGACAGGGCGGCGAGCTTCGCGGGGTCGACGTCCACGCCGATGGTCTCGAAGCCCATCTCGGCCATGGCGGCTGCGTGGGTGGCGCCGAGGTATCCGGTGCCGATGACACTGATGACGGGAGCCGGCCGCACGTCGGCGGCGTCGGTCTTCTTCTGAGCGGTCACTGCTTGACCTCCTGCAGGTCGTAGTCGGTGTCGGTGCGGGCGATGCCCTCGGCGAAGGTCGCCAGGCTGTCGGCGCGGGAGTCGAGGCGCCAGTCGTTCGTGGTGCGGGCGCCGTCGACGATGGTGGTGGCCACCTGGCTGAAGTACGCGAAGCCGATGACGTCACGGTTGGCGGGGTCGGCGAGGGCGTCGAAGAGCGAGTCGATCCACTGCGACTTCTGGCTGTCCGAGACGCTGCCGCCGGTCTCGGTGGCGCCGATCTCGTTGAGCAGGACGTGCTTGCCCGGCGCGACCTGCCGGAGCTGCGCGAGGGTCGCTCCGAAGGTGTTCTGGAACGTGGGCTGCTCGGTGGCCGTGCGGTAGTAGCCGCTCATGCCGACCCAGTCGACGTAGTCGGCGCCCGGGTAGTACTGCCGCATGTAGTCGAGCGTCTGGTACTTCGGGTTGCCGAGCTTGTCGATGCGCGACGGCGACCAGTTCCAGATGACGTAGTCGTTCGCTCCGTTGGCCTGGAAGACGTCGTGCACGTGCTGCCACATGGCGACGTAGGACCCCGGCGCGTTCTGCTGCTTCGACCCCTCGGACCAGTTGTACCACTGGCCGTTCATCTCGTGGTCGAGGCGGATGACGACGGGCATCCCGTTCGCCTTCAGCGCCGTCGCGTAGGACGCGAGGTAGTCGTCGAACTTCCCGGAGACGATGTCCTGGTTCGTGTAGCCCGCGACGTACGGCTGGTCGTTCCCGGTCTTCGCGGGCACGGTCTCCCACGTCATCATCGGCAGGCGGCCGTTCGCCCACGACCGCTGGACGGCGCTGGCATTGAAGTCCTGGTCGAACCCCTGGAAGTAGCCCACCATGTTCGTGGCCCGGCCGACCTCCTGCGAGACGCGGTCGTACTCGGCCCAGTTGAAGGGCGACTGCGTCGTGTAGAGCCCGTACCAGCGGGACTGCTGACCGAGGATCTGCGCCTTGGTCGGGGTCGTGATCGGTTCGGACGCGACCGGGTCCTTCGACGGGCCCGCGGTCCCGCCGGTCCCGCCGCTCCCGCCCGTCCCGTCGGAGGCGCCCGAGCCCGAGCCCGCGCCCGAACCGGAGCCCCCGCCCGAGCCGGCGCCGGAGTCGGAGGCGCCGGCGGCGGTCCCCGCAGCGCTCCCGCTCGGACCGGACCCGCCGGAGGAACCCGCCGGGCCCGACCCCCCGGCGGACGCCTTGCCGCCGCTCGTCGCAGCGCCGAGGTCGGACTGCAGCGAGGCGATCTGCGCCTTCAGGCGGGTGATCTCCTCGGCCCGCGACCCGGCCTGCGCTCCCGAGGAGTCGAGCTTGCCCTCGAGCTTCCAGATGGTCTGCTGCGCCGCGTCGAGCTTCGCGCTGAGTTCGGCGGCGGTGGGCTGCTTCGCCTTCGGCGGGGTGACGCCGAGGGCGGTCTGCACCGCGCTCGACACCGGGCCGGCCGGCGACACCCACACGGTCCAGGTGATCAGGCCGAGCACCAGGACGATCGCGACCGTACCGATCGCGGTGCGACGGGCGTGCTTGCTCGACTGGGCCCACCACGTGCTGGTGGAACGGATGAGGTCAGACAATGAGGAACGCCTCCAGTGCGAGGATCGCGAACCCGATGAGGTACGGGATCGCGGCGTACGGGTTGCGACGGCGGGCCTTCGCCGACGCCGGACGGACAGGCGCGGCGGGGGCCGCAGCCGCCGCCGCCGATCGCCGGGTGGCGAGGACCGTCGCGGTCGAGTTGGTCGTGGCGTCGGCACCGAAGAGCTCGTCGAACGCGCGGTCGGCCGCGGTCTGGTCGCCGACGTCGACCCGGGACCGGGCGACGTCGGTGCGGTCCGCCGGTGGCAGCCCGGCGTCGACCGGGCTGACCGGCGTGCCGGTGGCGGTCGGCTGGACGGCGGCCGCAGGGTCCTCCTCCATCGGACCACCGGCGTACGCCCCGGCGCGGGTCCCCCACCCGGACGCGTGCGCCAGGCGGAAGAAGCCGATGAGCCGGATCGGCATGAGGAAGAACGTCGACACGATGATGAACATCGGCAGCCGGAAGAAGTCGCTCGGCTTCTCGGCGAGGTGGCGCATCTGGCGGACCGCCATGCTCAGCACGCTGGAGACGACCATGAGCCCGGCGACGTAGACGAAGCCCGTCGAGAAGCCGTACTGCTGCAGGATGCCCTGGTACAGGTTCTCGCCCTGCCCGGTCACCGCGCGGTAGATCCAGCCGGCGATCACGCCGAAGAGCATGAACGGCAGGATGATGTCGGTGAGGAAGAACACCGCCAGGACCGGCGCGTGACCGAGCATCCACGGGAGCATGCGCAGCGTGTTGTACTGCGAGCCGCGGGCCCAGCGCAGTTGCTGCTTGAACAGCTTCTTCACCTGCAGCGGTGCGTCCGTGTAGACCAGCGACGTGTACTGGTAGACGGTCCGGTAGCCCTCCTTGAGGGTCAGGTTCGTCAGGGTGCGGTCGTCGGACACCTCGAGGAAGACGCCCATGAACTCCTCGTGCATGAACCGGTCCATGACACGGGCGAGGATGTTCCGGCGGAAGGCGATGGTGCGCCCGGGCAGGCACCCGATCTGGCCGAGCACGCTCTGCGCCGGCATCGAGTAGAGCGCCCGCGAGTTCTCGAGCCAGTCGGCCCACCGGGTGATCCACGAGCGCGTCGGCTCGAGGATGCGCTGGCGGGTGGTGACCCCGCCGACGGACTCGTCGGCGAAGGGCTTGAGCAGCTCGGAGAGCGTCCCCGGGGTCCACACTGTGTCCGAGTCCACGAGCACGGTGATGTCGCCCGTCGACATCTCGGTGCCGACCTTGACGGCGTTGCGCTTGCCCGGGATCGGCGTGTGGGTCCAGCGGACGAGCGGGGCGAACTCGTCGCAGACCTGCTCCAGCGCCTCGTTCCTCGCGCCGTTGATGACGACGATGATCTCACCCGGCCCCTGCTCGACCATGCGGCCGATCACGTCACGGAAGAGGTCGATCGGCTCGTCGACGACGGGGACGACCACGCTGGTCGTCCCGACGAAGGTGCCGGTGTAGGGGCGGTAGCGGGCGGACAGGACGACCTTGAGCAGCCAGAGCAACCAGATCACCGCGGAGTACACGGCGAACAGGTAGAACTCGGGGTGCCCTTCGACCATCTGCCGGATCTGCAGAATGAAGGTGAACATCGATCCCTGCTTCAACGTTCGAGGTGGGGATTCCGCTTCATCGAGGAACCGTGGGCGGTTCGGGTGAGCCCATTGAGGCAGAAGCTGGGTGCCACCGCAACGCGACCCCTGTCCGGGGGTGTTTCCAGGAGGTCACGGGGTACAACGCAGTCCCCCTCGCGGCAGACCGCGGCTGTCCGCACTGCTGCTGACAGCAGGAATGTGGACCGGTCCACCGCCGTCCGGAGCGCAACAGCAGCCGATGACGGCCCGGGAGGCGGGGCTACTCAGTGCAGGAAACCCCAGGTCGGAGAGAACATACCCCCGTCCGGGGGGTGCCTGGTCGGGGCCGCTGCTGCCCCGGTCCGCAGCCCCCGATCACGGTCCGGTCACGACGGGTGGGCCCGTGCCGGTCGGGGTACAGCGCGGCAGCCGTCGGGGGACGGCGGACGACATCAGGAATTCATCGACGACGACGTGTCACGTTCCCCCGCGGACGTCGGTCCGGGCGTGTCGCCCCACCCTCAGGCGCCGTAGAACTCCCGCTCGAAGACCTGGCGAGCGCGCCGTGTGACGCCGAGGTAGTCGTCCTCGAGCCGGGACGCCGATCCGGGCGGGTACTCCATCAGGCGCGCGATGCCCTCGAGCTGCACCCGGTCGACGGGCAGCACGTCGGTCGTCTTCCCGGACCAGAGCACGAGGGCGCTCCGGGTGCGGGACGCGAAGCGCCAGGCGGCGCCGAGGCGGTCGGCGTCCTCCGCCGCGACGAGTCCGGCGGCGGTGGCGGCGTCGAGCGCCTCGAGCGTCGAGGTGGTACGGAGCCCGGGCACCGTCGTCGCGTGCTGCAGCTGCAGCAGCTGCACGAACCACTCCACGTCGCTGAGGGACCCGCGGCCGAGCTTCAGGTGCCGCGCTGGGTCGGCTCCGCGTGGCAGCCGCTCGGACTCGACGCGGGCCTTGATGCGCCGGACCTCGCGGACCGCCTGCTCGTCGATGTGCTCCGGGTACCGGGTCCGGTCCGCCAGGTGCTCGAAGTCCCGCAGGAGTCCGTCGTCGCCGACGGCACCACGGGCCCGGAGGAGCGCCTGCGCCTCCCACGTCAACGACCACCGGGCGTAGTACGCGCCGTACGACTCGAGCGTCCGCACCACCGGTCCGTTCTTCCCCTCCGGACGCAGGTCGATGTCGAGCTCGAACGGGTGGATGGCGTCGTCGGTCAGCCGCGACAGCTCACGGACGATGCGCTGCGCCGCCCGCGAGGCCTGCTCCGACTCGAGGCCCTCCGGCGCCCGGTACACGTAGAGCACGTCGGCGTCGGACCCGAAGCCGAGCTCCCGGCCACCGAAGCGTCCCATCGCGACGATGCCGAACGCGAGGCCCTCGGGAGCGTCCCGCCGCGCGAGGGTGAGCGCTCCGGTCAGGGTCGCCTCGGAGACGTCGGACAGCGCCGGACCGAGTGCGTCCACGTCGAGGTGGCCCAGCACTGCGGCCATGCCGAGCCGGAGCGTCTCGCGACGTCGGGCGGACCGGACGAGGGCGGCGGCACCGTCGACGTCGTCACCGTGTCGGGCGGTCGTCGCGGCGTGTTCGGCGAGCAGGGACGCCAGCGGTCGGGGCCGGAGGAGCGTCTCCGGTTCGTCGAGCCACGCGACCGCTTCGGGGAAGCGCTCGAGCAACCCGGCGAGGAACGCCGACTCGGACAGCACGGTCGTCAGGGAGTGCGCGGCGCCCGACGAGTCGCGGAGCATGCGGAGGAACCAGCTCGACTCCCCCAGCGTGTCGCTGAGGCGCCGGAACGCCAGGAGCGCCCGGTCCGGAGCCGGCCCCTCGGCCATCCACCGCAGGAGCACGGGGAGCAGGTTGCGCTGGATCGCGGCCCGCCGGCTCGTGCCCTGCGTGAGCGCGCGGATGTGGCCGAGCGCGCCCGAGGGGTCCGCGAAGCCGATCGCGCCGAGGCGGTCGGCCGCCTGGTCGTTCGTCAGGACGATGTCACCGTCGGTCGCGGCCACCGCCGAGAGCAGCGGTCGGTAGAAGAGCCGCTCGTGGAGCCCGCGGACCTCGAGCTTCACGCCGCGCCACCGCTGCTCCAGCGCCGCCGCCGAGGTCGCGAGCCCGGTCGAGCGTGCGAGCACCCGGAGCTCGTCCTCGTCGGAGGGCATGAGGTGCGTGCGCTGCAGTCGTCGGAGCTGGATGCGGTGCTCGAGGAGGCGCAGCAGGGCGTAGTCGGGGCCGAAGCGTGCGGCCTCGGGTCGGCCCACGTACCCGGCGGCGGCCAGGGCGTCCATCGCCTCGAGCGTCGAGCGGACCCGCACGGTGTCGTCGTCGCGGCCGTGCACGAGCTGCAGGAGCTGCACGGTGAACTCGACGTCACGCAGCCCGCCCGGCCCGAGCTTGATCTGCCGGTCGACCTCGTCGTCCGGGATGTGCTCGGTGACGCGTTCCCGCATCCGCTGCACCGACTCGACGAACCCGGGCCGGCCGGCGGAACTCCAGACGAACGGGGCGACCGCTGCGGCGTAGCGCTCCCCCAGGTCCCGACTGCCGGCGATCGGCCGCGCCTTGAGCAGCGCCTGGAACTCCCACCCCTTCGCCCAGCGCTCGTAGTACGCCACGTGCGAGTCGAGCGTCCGGACGAGCGCGCCGTCCTTGCCCTCCGGCCGCAGGTTGGCGTCGACCTCCCACAGTGCCGGTTCGGCCGCGAGGTCGGTGATGGCGTGCGTCGCCGCGATCGCCAGCCGCGTCGCGATGAGGACGGCGCGGTCGGTTCCGACGCCGGAGCCGGTCTCGTCGTCACGGGTCGACTCGGTGACGAAGATGACGTCGACGTCGCTGACGTAGTTGAGCTCGCGTGCGCCGGCCTTCCCCATGCCGATCACGGCGAGCGGGGTCGCCTCGACGTCGGCGGCGGGGAACGGGACCTCGCGCCGGGCGACGGCGACCGCCGCCTCGAGCGCCGCGCCGGCCAGGTCGGCGAGCCCCGCGGCGACCGCCGGGAACGCCTCGGTCGGGGCGGGGTGCAGCACGTCGAACAGGGCGATCTGCGCCAGGTGCCGCCGGTAGCGCACCCGCAGCCGGAGGCGGGCGTCCTCACCGGTGGCGTCCGCGACCGCGTCGGCCAGCGACTCCGTGTACGCCTCCTGCGACCACGGCGGGGTGACCGGCTCGAGCAGCAGCGCGATCTCCGCCGGACGACGGTGCAGGAACTCCCCGAGCCCCGTCGACGCACCGAGCAACCGGACGAGCCGCTCGGTGGCCGCCCGGTCCGCCAGGACCGGCCGCAGCTCGTCCGGCGCACGCTCGAGGAGCCGCTCGAGCAGCCGGAGCGCACCGTCGGGATCGGCCGTGGACTCCCACAGGGCCGGGGCGTCGGCGACCGGCACCCGTAGGTCGGGGCCGAACCGGGCCTCCAGGCCGGCGATCCGCTCCAGGCTCTCCGACAGCTCCGCGAAGCCCAGGCGGGCCATCTCGGAACGGGACGTCTTCGTCCGACCGGTCATGGGTGGCGCACCGGGCGGCTGCTAGAGCGCGCCGAGGTTCGTGCGGAGCTCGAACGGCGTGACCTGGTCGCGGTAGGCCTTCCACTCCTGCCGCTTGTTGAGCAGCACGAAGTTGAAGACCTGCTCGCCCAGGGTCTCGGCGACGAGCTCCGAGTCCTCCATCAGACCGAGCGCGTGGTCGAGGCTGGCCGGGAGCTGCTTGTAGCCGAGGGCCTTGCGCTCGGCGTCGGACAGGCTCCAGACGTTGTCCTCGGCCTCCGGCGGGAGCTCGTAGCCCTCGTCGATGCCCTTGAGGCCCGCCGCGAGGAGCAGCGAGTACGCCAGGTACGGGTTCGCGGCGGAGTCGATGCCGCGGTACTCGACGCGGGCGGACTGGCCCTTGTTCGGCTTGTACAGCGGCACGCGGACCAGGGCCGAACGGTTGTTGTGGCCCCAGGTCACGAAGGACGGGGCCTCGTCACCGCCCCACAGGCGCTTGTACGAGTTGACGAACTGGTTCGTCACGGCGGTGATCTCCGGCGCGTGCCGCAGCACACCGGCGATGAAGTGCTTCGCGGTCTGCGACAGCTGGTACTCGCCGCCGGCCTCGTAGAAGGCGTTCTGGTCGCCCTCGAAGAGCGAGACGTGCGTGTGCATGCCGGAGCCGGGCTGCCCCGACAGCGGCTTCGGCATGAAGGTCGCGTAGACGCCCTGCTCGATCGCGACCTCCTTCACCACCGTGCGGAAGGTCATGATGTTGTCCGCCATCGTCAGCGCGTCGGCGTAGCGGAGGTCGATCTCGTTCTGCCCGGGGCCCGCCTCGTGGTGGGAGAACTCCACCGAGATGCCGAGGTCCTCGAGCATGCGCACCGAGCGGCGGCGGAAGTCGTGGGCGCTGCCGCCGGGGACGTTGTCGAAGTAGCCGGCCTGGTCGACGGGCTGCGGGCCGCCGTCCGCCCAGTCGCGGCTCTTCAGCAGGTAGAACTCGATCTCGGGGTGCGTGTAGAAGGTGAACCCACGGTCGCTCGCCTTCGCCAGCGTCCGCTTCAGCACGTTGCGAGGGTCGGCGACGGCGGGCTGGCCGTCGGGCGTCGTGATGTCGCAGAACATCCGCGCCGTCGGGTCGACCTCGCCCCGCCAGGGCAGGATCTGGAACGTCGAGGGATCCGGGTGCGCCAGGACGTCGGCCTCGTAGGAGCGCGTGAGGCCCTCGATCGCGGAGCCGTCGAACCCGATGCCCTCCGCGAAGGCCCCCTCGACCTCGGCCGGGGCGATCGCGACGGACTTCAGCGTGCCGATGACGTCGGTGAACCAGAGTCGGATGAACTTGATGCCCCGCTCCTCGATGGTGCGGAGCACGAAGTCCGTCTGCTTGTCCATGGACGCCCTTTCCGTGGTGCTGCTGGGGCTCCCAGCCTATTGGTCCGCGTCGTCCCAGCGCTCGTTGTTCGCCTTGATGCGGTCCAGGGCGTGTTGCGCGTCCTCGCGGGTGTCGAACGGGCCGATGCGGTCGCGCTGCGGCGACTGCGGGCCCTGCTCCACCTCGTGCGTCTTCTCGTTGAACCACCACTGGGACTCGATGCGTTCGTCGCTCATGGCGCCACCGTACCCACGGCGGTCGGGCGGTGCCCGCGCGCGACGGGTGCGGGGTCGGACCGCGCTCGCGCGCGGCGCGCGGCGGGTGCGCAGCCGAGTCTCGGGCTGCGCGACAGTCTTCGCGCACCGGGGCGCGCGATCGGTCGCTCAGCTCGAGACTCGCGGGGTCGCGGACCGTGCCACGCTGGTCGCGGAACGTGACTCCGAGATCGCCCGTGCCGAGGCCGACCGCGAGTCGGCGGTCCA
>NZ_JBIQDQ010000024.1:0-29275 GCF_045370965.1 Curtobacterium sp. 179-B 9B NHS | reverse complement strand
GGTCAGGCCGCCGGCTCGTCGACCCGCCGGGTCGCCGCCGCGGCGGTCGCCGTCGTCGCGATCGGGCCGGCAGCGTCGGCCGTGGGAGCGGTGGGGCCGCCGGGGCGCACGAGCACGGGACGCCGACGCGTGCGGAACACCCACGCCTTGAAGAGGACGAAGCGCACCAGGGTCGCGACGAGGTTCGCGCCGGTGAGCACCAGGACCTCGGCGCCGTGCGACGCCCCGGGCACGGTCGTGTGCAGCAGGACGAGCGACTCGGCGGTGATCGCCCAGGCGATGCCGAACACGACGAGTCCCTGCACGTGGTGGACACCGGCCCCCGCCCGCCCTCGGACTCCGAAGGTGAAGCGGCGGTTCAGTGCGGTGTTGCCGATCGCCGTGATGAGCAGCGCGAGGAAGTCCGCCGTCTGCGCTCCGATCGCGGGACGGAACAGTGCGTAGAGCAGCGCGAAGGCGACCGTGGACAGCACGCCGATGGTCCCGAAGCGCATGAGCTGACCGATGATCCCCACGTGCGGTGTCGTGAAGGGCTGCCGGCCGATGGCGTCGTACACCGGGTCGATCGGGATGCGCCCGGTCGCGAGCCCCCGGGAGACCCGCCACATGCCCTTGAGGTCCTCGGCTGCGGTCGACGCGATGTGCACCGAGGAGTCCACGTCGTCGACCCAGTCGACCGGGACCTCGTGGACGCGCAGCCCCGCGTGCTCGGCGAGCACCAGGAGCTCGGTGTCGAAGAACCACGCGTCGTCCTCGCAGAGGGGCAGCAGGTGGTCGGCGGCCTGGCGGGTGATCGCCTTGAACCCGCACTGGGCGTCGGAGAACGACACGCCCATCGTGCTGCGGAGGAGCAGGTTGTACGAGCGGGAGATGAACTCGCGCTTGCCGCCGCGCACGACCCGGGAGGACCCCGCGAGCCGCGTGCCGATCGCCACGTCGGAGTGGCCGGAGAGCAGCGGTGCGACGAGCGGTTCGAGCGCCGCGAGGTCGGTCGACAGGTCCTCGTCCACGTAGACGAGCACGGCGGCCGGGGACGCTGCCCAGACCGCCTTGAGGGCGCGGCCGCGACCCTTGAGCGGCAGGTGGACGGCGTGCACCTCGGGCAGCATCGCGGCGAGGTCGTCGGCGATGCGCCCGGTGTCGTCGGTCGAGGCGTTGTCGGCGATCGTGATGCGCCAGGTGTGCGGCAACGACGTCCGGCAGAAGTGGTGCAGACGTCGGACGTGGGCGGCGAGCGTGCCCTGCTCGTCGTGGCAGGGCACGACGATGTCGATGTCGAGCGCGGTGCTGCTGTCGAGCGGGGTGCTGCGGTCGTGGGGGGTGGCTGCTTCCGTCATGCCGCCCAGGCTCGGCAGCGCGTCGATGCGGACCGCAGCAGCACCCTGTGGTGCCCCTAAGAAGCGGTCGGAGGGCTCAGCCGGTGACGCCGAGCACGATCTGCACGATCGCGACGACGGCGAGCGCCGCGATCGGCACGCCCGCGATCCAGAGCCCCGCGCGCGTCTGCGTCCGCCGGATCGTCGGCATCGCGTGCGAGGTCTGCGCGAAGCGGGTCGCGGCGACGAGCTCGGGGGCGGCGGCCGGCGGCTCGGGTTCGGGCTGGGGTCGGTCGTCCTCGAACGCCGGGACCTCGACGACCAGGTCCTCGGGTCGGGCACGCTCCGGCAGGCGGGTGAACCGCTGGTCCGTCCCGCGCGGGTCACCGTCCCGCAGGTCGCCGCTGCGCAGGTCGCCGTCCCGCAGGTCGCCGTCCCGCAGGTCGCCGTGTCGCTGGTCCATCGCGTTCCCCTTCCGCCGGTGCCCGCAGCGTACCCGTGGCAGACGAGGAAGCGGGAGCGGGTACGCGTGACGATCCTGGTTCGCGGTCCGCGGTGATCGTGCACCGGGATCGTCAGGCGTCGGATCGGTTGCCGACCTCCGGCAGGCCGACCGTGAACGCGGTCCGTCCCGGCTCCGACACGACCCGGACGCTCCCACCGTGTGCGGTCACGACCGCGCGGACGATCGCCAGTCCGAGGCCGCTCGTCCCGTGCTCCCGCGAGCGGGACGACGAGCCTCGGGTGAAGCGGTCGAACAGCACCGGCAGGACCTCGGCGTCGATCGGGGGTCCGTCGTTCGCCACGACCAGCCGTGCGAGCCCACCCGTCGCGGCCTCGTCGCCCCCGGTGCGCGGGACCCGTTGCAGCGACACCACGACGGTCGTCCCCGCCGGGGTGTGCGTCCGCGCGTTCGCGAGCAGGTTCGTGACGGCGCGCCGCAGCTGCCCCGGGTCGCCGGACACCGTCAGCGGGTGGTCGTCGGCGAGCTGCAGCATCCACCGGTGGTCGGGTGCGGTGGCTCGTGCGTCCATCACGGCCTCGACCACCGTGGCGGTGAGGTCGACCTCCTCGTGCACCGTCCCGGGCCGGGCGGCGAGGGCCGCGGCGTCGGGCACCGGGCCGTCGGGCGCCGCGCCGTCGTGTGTCGCCGCGTCGGGTGCCGCGCCGTCGTGTGTCGCGGCGTCGAGCCGGGCGAGCAGCAGGAGCTCCTCGACCAGGTCGCCCATCCGCACCGCCTCGCGGCCGATCCGTTCGGCGTTCCGCTGCAGCGCTGCGACGTCCTGCGAACCGGCCGACAGCTCGGCGTAGGCGCGGACGGTCGCGATCGGCGTGCGCAGCTCGTGCGAGGCGTCGGCGACGAAGGTGCGCATGCCCCGCTCGGCGTCCCGTCGGACGGTCAGCGCGCGGCCGACGTGGCCGAGCAGCCGGTTGAGCGCGGTGCCGACCTGTCCGACCTCGCGGCTGACCACGAGGTCCGCGGAGGGCACCCGGGCGGCGATGTCGGCGTCGCCGCGTTCGAGGTCCAGCGCGGTGACGCTCGACGCGACGGAGGCGACCCGCTCGAGCGGCCGCAGCGATCGTCGGACGGCCAGGGTCAGCGCCCACGCCGCGACGAGGAGTGCGAGCAGCGTGGTGCTCCCGATGACGACGACGAGTCGGACGACCGACGCGCGCAGGTCCCCGAGGGGCAGCGCCGTCACGAAGACGTCGCCGCCGCGGGTGACCGCCTGCGCCCGGTACGCCCCGAGCGACCCCAGCGAGACCGTCGTGGGGGTCGCATCCGGTGCGACGTCCGCGAGCACGGCCTCCTGCGCTCGGCTGAGACCGTGCTGCGCACCGGCACCGTCCGTGTACCCGGCGAGCACGGCGTCACCGTCGCGCAGGACCGCCACGACGGTGTCGGCCGCCTGTCCCGGCGCCCCGATGAACCGGTTGTCCGGGTCCTGCTGACCGCCGGAGGACTCCGGGGGCGGTCCGGACGGCGGCTGCCCGCCCGGGGTCCGGCCCGCCGCCGTCGCCAGCTCCGCGTCGAGCCGTCCGACCAGGTACTCGCGGTACGCGATCACGGTCACCGCGCCGACGACGACGTTCGTCGCGACGAGCAGCAGCGCCACGGCTCCGACGATCCGCCAGCGCAGCGACGGGGTGCGCACCGGTCGGGAGGCACGCCCCGCCCCGTCGGGACGGCTCACGGCGTCGGCCGCAGCACGTAGCCGGCGCCCCGGACCGTCTGCAGCATCGGCTCGCGTCCGGCGTCGAGCTTCCGCCGCAGGTACGAGACGTACATGTCGACGAGGTTCGACGACGTGCCGAAGTCCATGCCCCACACGCTCGCCAGGATCTGCTCGCGGGACAGCACCCGGTTCGCGTTCCGGGCGAGGTGGCGGAGGAGCTCGTACTCGGTCGGTGTGAGCTCGATCGGCTCGCCGTCGCGCAGCACCGAGCGGTCCTCCTCGTCGAGCCGGAGGTCGCCGACCACGACCGCGGACGACCCCGGTGCCGCGACCACCTGCGGTGCGGTCCGGGCCAGGATGCGGGCACGGACGAGCAGCTCGTCGATGCCGAAGGGCTTCGTCAGGTAGTCGTCGCCGCCGCCGGTGAGTCCGGCGAGCCGGTCCTCGGGGGCGTCCCGGGCGGTGAGGAACAGCACCCGCACGGGGTCCCGGGCGTCCCGGAGCCGCTCGAGCACCTCGAAGCCGTCGATGTCCGGCAGCATCACGTCGAGCACGACCACGTCGGGCAGGAACTCCCGCGCCGCGAAGAGCACGTCCCGTCCGCGGTGCACGGCCCGCACGGCCCAGCCGTCGCCCTCGAACGCGAGGGCGACGGCATCGGCGAGCGCGTGCTCGTCGTCGACGACGAGGACCCGGACGGGGCTGCCGTCGGTGCGTCGGAGTGGTCGGTCCGCCATGCACCGGAGCCTAGCCACCGCCGTGTCCTCGTCGTCGATCACGTCGGTGCCGTCACTTCGTCGCGCTCAGGTCGTAGACGGTCTGGCCGCCGACGGTCGTCGCCTCGTAGTGCGCGGCGACCCACTCCTGGATCGCGCTCGCGGTCGAGGACCCGCCGCCCATCCCGCCGCCGGAGCCCGAGGACACGTAGTAGCCGATGTCACCGGCCGCGACCCAGGCCTGGAACTCGGCCAGGGTCGGCGCGGGGTCGCTCGACCAGCCGCCGATGGCCATCACGGCGGTGTCGGTGTCGAGCTCGAGCTGCGCGGCCGACTGCGAGCCGTTCACCGCGGCCGACCACTTCGCGTCCGAGGCGGCGAGCAGCTTCGTCAGTGCCGACGACGTCGTCACACCGCCACCACCCATCCCGCCGCCGGTCGGGGCACCGTCCTCCGAGGTCGCGGAGCCGGAGCCGGAGCCGGAACTGCCCGGCATCGTCGGGACGCCGTCGTCCGTCCCCGCAGGAGCCGAGCCGGTCGGCGCTTGCCCGCCGCTGTCCGGGCCCTGCCGGGAGCCGTCCGTCCCGTCCTGCTGCGTGCCCTGCCCGCCCGGGCCGCCACCGTCCTGGGAGCCGTCCGTCTGCGTGCCGTCAGTCGACCCGCCGGGGCCTCCCGCGCCTCCCGGCTGTCCACCGCCACCGCCGCCCGGGAATCCTGCTGCGCCGCCCGTCCCACCGGAGCCGCTGCCCGCCGGGCCGACGCTCGGGATGGACCCGGAGTGCGCGACGGTCGTCGTGGCGAGCGCGTACGCGGTCGTGCCGGTCAGCCCGAACAGGGTGCCGGCGAGGACGCCGACGGTGACGGCCTTCCGGAGGGTGGGCACGCTGCCGACGACGATCGCCGCGGCGGACAGGAGCCCCCCGGCGAGCACCACCCATCGGAGCCAGGGCAGCCAGGTCGGGTCCTCGTTCAGCAGGCACCAGCTCCAGAACGCCGTCCCGCCGACCATCGCGGCGAGGCCGAGGCGACCGGTGACACGCTCGCGGGCGTGCCAGAGGAGCGCACCACCGGTGCCGACCAGGCCGGCGATCGCCGGGGCGAGCGCGACCGTGTAGTACGGGTGGATCGTGCCGGACATGAACGAGAAGACCAGACCGGTGACGATCAGCCAGCCGCCCCACAGCACCAGACCGGCGCGTGCCGGATCGGCGAGGTGCCGACGACCGACGACCACCAGGCCGAGGACGAGCGCGACGAGCGCGGCGGGCAGGAGCCAGGAGATCTCGAGGCCCATCTCGGACGAGAACAGGCGGTCCAACCCGGTCGCACCGCCGAACGACGAGCCCGCGGTGCCGCCTCCGCCCATGCCGCCCCCGCCGCCGCCGTTGCCCGAGCCGCCGAAGATGCGACCGAGGCCGTTGTAGCCGAACACCAGGTCGAGGACCGTGTTGTCCGTCGACCCACCGATGTACGGGCGCGACTCCGCGGGCCACAGCGCCACGGCGACCACCCACCACCCCGCGGACACGACGAGCGAGACCGCGGCGATGCCGAGGCCGATCGCGCGCCGGCCCCAGCTCGTGCGTGCGGCGAACAGGTACACGAGGCCGAACGCCGGCAGGACGAGCAGGCCCTGCAGCATCTTCGTCAGGAACGCGAAGCCGAGGGCGACACCGGCGAGGGCGATCCACCGCCAGCTGCCCCTCGGGAGCGCCCGGACGGTGCAGTACGCGCCCGCGGTCATGAGCAGGACGAGGAGCGCGTCCGGGTTGTCGAAGCGGAACATCAGCGCGGCGGCCGGGGTCGCGGCGACGACGAAGCCGGCGAGCAGCGCACCGACGTTCGCGGTCGTCGCACCGAGGCGGGCGAGGGTCCGCCGGACCGTGCCCCACACCAGGGCGACGGAGCCGACGGCCATGAGCGCCTGGGGGAGCAGCAGGCTGGTCGACGAGAAGCCGAACACGCGGGCGGACAGCACCATCACCCACAGCGAGGCCGGGGGCTTGTCGACGGTGATGAAGTTCGACGAGTCGAGGGAGCCGAAGAAGAACGCCTCCCAGGACTTCGTGCCGGCCTGCACGGCGGCAGCGTAGAAGCTGTTCGCGTACCCGGAGATGCTGAGGTCCCACAGGTACACGACGGCGGTCAGGACGAGGAGCGCCCAGAACGCCGGGCGGAGCCAGCGGGCGTCCTCGCGCTCGCCGGCGAACAGACGGGCGGCAGCCGGGCGGCAGCCGGGCGGCGCATCGGCGCTCCCGGGTGCGCTCGGTCGTGACGGTCGGTCACGGGGATCGGGTACGTGGTCATGGCAGGGAGCATCGCCGGGCCGGGTCGGCCGTCCCGATGTGCTGCCTTGGTGCTTCCTAAGACGTCACGTGCCGGTGACCGCCCGGCGGATCTGCTCGATCGGGACCTTCGGCGTCCGGTCCGCGTGGAGCAGGCCGTTCGTCTCCTGCATCGTGTCCGTCAGCTGCGTCCAGCACGAACCGGCCAGGAACGAGCTCGCCCGGACCCCGTCGTAGAGCGCCGTGATCCGCGCCACCCAGTCGTCGCCGTCGACCGCCGCCGTGTAGCCCCAGCCCTCCGTGTGCCGACCGGCGGCCTGGTACCGGACGCCGCCGAACTCCGTGAGCATCACCGGTTGCCCGCGGTCGCCCGCGCCGCCGACGAACTGCGGGTGGCCGGACGGGGCGAGACCCTCGAGGGCGCGCGTGCGTGCCGCGTCGTCGCGGTAGGTGTCCGCGAGCACGGCGCCGTCGCCCTCGTAGTCGTGGATGGTCACGACGTCGGTGTCCTGCTGCTCCCAGCCGTCGTTCCCGATCACGGGACGGGACGGATCGAGGGCCCGGGTGAGGTCGACGAGCGCTCGCGCGTACGCCTGCTGCGCGGGGTCCGAGACGACGTGCTGGATGCCCCACGACTCGTTGAACGGGACCCAGGTGACGATCGAGGGGTGCGAAGCGTCCCGTTCGACGGCGGCTGTCCACTCCGCGGTGAGCCGGCGGACGGCCGTGGGCGAGAACTCGTACGCCGCGGGAGCCTCGCCCCAGACCATGAGGCCGAGGCGGTCGGCCCAGTAGAGGAAGCGCGGGTCCTCGATCTTCTGGTGCATGCGGGCGGCGTTGAAGCCGAGGGACCTGATCAGCTCGACCTCCTGCCGGTGCGCGAGCGGGTGCGGTGCGGCCAGGTGCGACTCCGGCCAGAACGCCTGGTCGAGCACACTGCGCACCGGGTACGGCTGCCGGTTGAGCAGGAACCGGCCACCGCCGACGCCGACCGTGCGCATGCCGAGGTAGCTGGCGACGACGTCGAGCACGGCGCCGGACGCGTCGACCAGGGTGAGGACGGCGTCGACGAGCCGCGGGGTCTCCGGCGACCACGTCAGCTCGTCCTCGGCCTGACCGTTGCGCTGCCGTGCGATCGGCACGGTGACCTCGAGGGTCGGACGGCTGGCGGTGGCGTCCCACTCGGTCGTGCCGAGGTCCTCGTCGCGCTCGTCGAAGCGGAGGGCGACCCGGAGCCGGGCACCGGCGGGCACCCGCCCACGGAAGCGGACCGACAGCGCCGTCGACGCGGGGGAGGCGGGGGTCCACCGGAGCGCGTCGATCGCGGTGGTGGGCACGGCCTCCAGCCAGACCGGCTGCCAGATGCCCGTCGTCCGGCGGTACCAGATCGCGTGGGCCTCCTCGTGCCAGTCCTGCTTGCCGCGGGGCTGCGTGACGTCGTCGGGGTCGTCCTCGGCTCGGACGACCAGCACGTGGTCGGCCCCGTCGGGGGTCTCGGCGAGCAGGCTCGTGACGTCGAACGTGAAGGGGGTGTGCCCGCCCTCGTGCTCGCCGACGAACCGGCCGTCGATCCAGACCCGGGCGCGGTGGTCGACCGCGCCGAAGTGCAGCAGGACGCGGGGCCGGTCGGTACCGTGCCCGGCCTGCACGAGCTCGTCGTGGCCGATCGTCCGGCTGTACCAGACGACCGGGTGGAACCCGGGGTCGCCGATGCCGGACGCCGTCGACTCGGGCGGGAAGGGCACCGTGATGGTCCGCGGCGACGGCACCCCGGCGACCCACCCGGCATCGCTCCCGGCGTCCTCGTCGTCGTGCCGGAACGACCAGGGGCCGCTGAGGTCGACCCAGTCCCGTCGGACCACCTGCGGCCGGGGGTACCGGCCGTCCTGCCGGCTGGCGAGGGGGACGACGGAGACGTCGGCGGAGGACACGGGGGCGACGCTGCTCATGCTCCCGCAATTTACAGCGCTGTAAACAAATCGTCAACGCTACGGTGGGCGCGTGGGCCGGGTCACGCTGCAGGACGTCGCGGAGCACGCCGGCGTCTCGATGAAGACCGTGTCGAACGTCGTCCGTGGCTACCGGCACGTCAGCGACGCCATGCGGACCCGGGTGCAGACGTCGGTCGACGCGCTCGGCTACCGACCGAACGTGACGGGACGGAGCCTGGCCACCGGCCGCACGAACATGCTCGCGTTCGCGTTCCCCGACCTGCGTCGGCCGTACTTCGCCGAGCTCGCGCACGTCTTCTCCGAAGTGTGCGCCGCGCGCGGCTACCAGCTGCTGCTCGAGGAGACCGCCGGGGCGCCGGGTGGCGAGCTGTCGGCGGTCCGTGGGCGCGAGGCAGGCGTCGTCGACGGGGTGGTCATCCACCCGCAGGTGCTCACGCCCACCGAGATCGACCGGGAGCGCGGCGACACCGCGGTCGTGTTCCTCGGCGAGGACGTCCGTCCGGAGGGAGCGGACCTCGTCGCCATCGACAACGTGCGGGCCGCGGCCGAGGCCGTCGCGCACCTCGCGGCCCTCGGGCGGCGCCGGATCGGCTTCCTCGGCCACGAGGTGGGTGAGCAGTCGCGCACGTCGGCCTTCCGGACGGAGGGCTACCGCGACGGCCTCTCCGCGGTCGGGTTGCCCTTCGACCCGTCGCTCCTGGTGGCGCGGGAGGTCGGTGACGCCCGCGGGGCGGAGGAGGCCTTCGGACGCGCGCTCGACCAGGGGCTCCGGATCGACGGGCTGCTCTGCCGCGACGACCTCGCCGCCGTCGGGGCGCTGCGGGCGATGCGCCTGCGGGGGCTCGAGGCGCCCCGCGACCTGGCGGTGGTCGGGTGGGACGCGATCGGACTGGCCGCCAGCCTGGTGCCGAGCCTGACCTCGGTCGCGCCGGACACGGTCGCGCTCGCCGAGGCAGCCGTCGACCGGCTGCAGGAGCGCATCGAGGGACGCCCGGGCGAGGGTCGGGCGGTGACGGTCGGCCACCGGCTGCTGGTGGGGGAGAGCGCGCCCTACCCGGACGGCTCCGTCGACTGATCCGGGCGGCCCGTCGTCGGACCGCCCGGCGACGACGACGCGGCCGCCGGAGCCTCTCGTCGGACCCGGCGTCGGGCCTCACGGAGGCTCGCGCGCTGCAGGCGCATCGTCGGCCACCCCGCTGCCCGCGCGTGCGCGGCGAGTCCCTGGTCCGGGTTGACCACCACGGCGTGCCCGACGAGCGACAGCAGCGGGATGTCGTGCCGTGAGTCCGAGTACGCCCAGCACCGGGCGGGGTCTGCGCCGGTCCGGGCCAGGAGCGCACGGGCGGCGACCGCCTTGTGCTCCCCGTGCAGGAACGCCCCGTCGAGGCGGCCCGTGTACGTGCCGTCCCGCACCTCGAACACGCTGCCCAGTGCTCCGGTCAGACCGAGACGGCGCGCGATCACCTCCGCCAGGAACGTCGGTGTCGCGGTGACGAGCCACACCTGGTGGCCCTTCGCGAGGTGCTCCTGGGCGAGGGCAGCGGTCTCCGGCCACACGGACGGCTCGGTGTGCCGGACCCAGACGTCGTCCGACAGCTCCGCCATGTCGGCGACCGTGATCCCGGTGATCACCTCGAGCCCGCGGGTCTGCGCGGCCGCCAGGTGCCGGTCGTTCTCACCGCGCACCTTGAACCGCGCGTGCTTCCACCCGGCACCGAGGACGTCGCGCAGGGTGATCAGGCCGGCGGCGCGGAGTCCGCGCACGAGGTGGAACGCGCTCGCTCCGTGCACGAGGGTGTTGTCCACGTCGAAGAACGCGAGGACCGGGGAGCCCGCCTGTTCGTCCGCCATCCGACCAGGCTAGGCGACGTGGCTGCGGGCCGCGTCCGGGCGCTGGCTCGGACTGCCCGGTCGGTCTGCGACGTCCCGCGTGTCGCTCGACACGTGCGACGTGCCGCTCCCACAGGACCGGGGCCCGCCTGCGTCATCGCTCCCCGGGGTGCACGCTCCCGAGCAGCTCGACCAGGGCACTGCGCAGCGACTCGGGCAGCCCGACGGTCTCGAGCTCGGCCATCCGGTCGGCGCGGGGTGCGTCGCGGTCGACGACCTCCCACGCGGTGAGCTTCTCCGCGTTGCCTGCCTGGGCGCCCTCGAGGAGCTGCCGTGCGGCGTCGCGGGCGTCGACACCGATCGTGGGCGGCCCGGCGAGGGGCAGGACCGCGCCGGTGTCCGTCGCGACGTCCAGGTCGACCGAGAACCGGTCGGCCGACGCTGCGTCGATCTCCTGTCCGGCCGCGGGCGACCCCAGGAAGGTGACGCGCCAACGACGCCACGCCGGCACGCTGCCGAGGTCGCCCTCGGCGGGGGCGATCCGGAACACGCCGCCGTCGCGGTCCCACGTGAGCGTGGTCCGGCACACGCCGTCGGTGCCGGTGCCGGTGCCGGTGCCGGTGCTGATGCCGGTGCCGGTGCCGCTGGGGGTCCGTTGCTCGCGGTCCTCCACGAGCGTGAACGTGCCCGATGCGCCCGGGGCGACGAGTACCTCGAGTGCCGCGGGGTTCACCGTCGCGTCCGACTCGTCCGACGCCGCGAGCGGCAGGATACCGCCCGCGCGCAGCAGCACGGGGATCGTGTCGAGCCCGCGGTGCAGGTCGACGAACCGGTCGCCGGCGTGGGTCGTGCCGGTGAAGACGTCCGTCCACGTGCCCGGCGGCAACCAGGCCCGGGCCCGGCCTCGCCGCGTCACCGGGTCACGCGGCTCGACGATCGGGGCCACGAGCAGCTCCGACCCGAAGGCGTACTCGTTCGGTACCCGGTACGCCTCATCGCGGTGCGGCTCGAGGTGGTACACCGGTCGGACGAGTGCGGTACCCGCGGCCGCGCGGTGGTTCATGGTGTGCAGGTACGGCACGAGCCGGTGGCGGAAGCGCAGGGCGTCGCCCATCGCGGACCGGGGTTCGGCCGGGAACATCCACGGCTCCTTCCGGATGAACGGGTTGTTCGCCGAGTGCAGGCGCATGATCGGCGAGAAGACCCCGAACTGCACCCAGCGCGTGGCGAGCTCGTCGTCGCGCAACCCGCGGGTGTGGCCGCCGATGTCGTGGCTCCACCAGGGGTACCCGACGTTCGCGGCGGTGGCGGTGAACTCGGGCTGGAACGCGAGGGAGGCCCACGAGACGACGGCGTCACCGGAGAACCCGACCGCGTACCGCTGGCTGCCCGGACCCGCGTACCGCGAGAAGGTCATGCCGGCACCGCCGTCGCGCGCGGAGTCGAGCAGGTGGAAGTGGTTGAGCACCCAGAGCGGGTCGACTCCGGGCATGCCGGAGGTGCGTCCCTGCTGCCAGTCGATCCACCAGAAGTCGACGCCCTGCTCCTCGAGCGGCCGGTGCAGGTGCTCGAAGTACGCGCGGAGGAAGTCCGGGTCGGTGGGGTCGAACGCGACCGTCTGCTCGGTGTCGGGGTCGATCCCGGTCGCAGCGGCCATCGCCGGGTAGGCGTCCTCGAAGGCCCGTACGCCGTCGGCGGGGTGCAGGTTGAGCGTGGTCCGCATGCCGCGACGGTGCAGCTCGGCTAGGAAGGCGGGCGGGTCGGGGAAGAGCGACGGTTCCCACGAGTACCCCGTCCAGCCGTTGCCGAAGCGTGCCGGCACGGAGTCGACGCGGTGCCAGTCCATGTCGATGACCGCGACCGAGAAGGGCAGGCGTTCCTCGGCGAACCGGTCGAGCAGCGCCAGGTACGACTCGTCCGAGTACGGGTGGTAGCGGCTCCACCAGTTCCCGAGCGCCCACCGGGGCAGGAGCGTCGGCGGTCCCGACACCGCGTGGAACGCCCGGAGAGCCGCGTCGTAGTCGCGGCCGTAGGCGAACACCTGCACGTCGCGGCGCCCCGGCACGCGGCTGCCGACCCACCCGTCGTCCTCGAACAGGAACGAGCCGGTGTCGTCGAGCGCGACGATCCCGTCGCGCGCCAGGACGCCGGACTCGAGCGGCATCCGCCCGTCCACGTCGTCGAGCGTCCTGCCGGTGCCGCCGAGGTCGCGGGGCTCCTGGCCCCAGCGCCACCGGTTCGCGTCCGCCCCCGAGGTCTCGACCACCAACCCGGTCGCGGAGAACGGCCGTCCGTCGTACCGGAGGGTGGCGCGGTCCGTGGTCACCTCGACCCCGTCGCCCCGCCGCAGGACGGTGTACTCGGGCACCGGCAGGCGTCGTCGCACCGCGAAGGTCGAGGCGCGGTCCTCGAAGCCGCCGTCGTCGCTCCACTCGACACGGAAGAGCCCGTCGCACAGCACGGTGATCCGCCAGTGGTCGCCCTGCACGACGGCGTCGCCGTCGGCGACCGGGTCGGACCCCGGGAAGGGGCGGATGGTGGGCAGCGGTCCGTCGTCGGGGGTGTGCACGTCGGTTCGGTCCTGTCTCGGCCGGTCCGGCCGGTGTCGGTCTGGAGGCTCGGGTCAGCTCTTGACGGCGCCCTGCGTCACGCCGCTGATCACCCAGCGCTGCGCGAACAGGTAGACGATGATCGTCGGTGCCATCGCCATGAGGTACGAGGCGAACGCCACGTTGTAGTTCGTGCCGAACTGGCTCTGGAAGATGTTCTGGACGACCGGCAGCGTCTGCAGACCGGGGTCCGCGGTGATGAGCGACGGCATCATGAAGTCGTTCCAGGAGGCCAGGAAGGCGAAGATGCCGACCGTGGCGTTCATCGGTCCGAGCAGCGGCAGGATGACGCGCCAGAAGATCTGCCACGTCGAGGCGCCGTCGATGCGTGCGCTCTCCTCGAGCTCGACCGGGATGGAGCGCAGGAACGCCGAGTAGAGCAGCACGCTGAACGACAGTTGGAACATGGCGTGCAGGATCGCGACGCCCACCGGGCTGTCCAGCGAGATCATCGCGGTCAGCTTGATCTGCGGCAGGGCGACCACCGGGAACGGCAGGAACATCGCCGCGAGCAGGTAGACGAACGACCAACGGAAGAAGCGGCGGTGCCAGTTCCGCACGATCGCGTAGGACGCGAGCGAACTGAGGAGCAGCGTCGCGACGACGGTGAGGGCGGCCACGCCGAGCGAGACCGAGAACGACACCGGGAAGCGGGTCAGCGTCCAGGCCTCGGCGAAGCTGGCGGGGTTGAACGGGAAGGGCAAGGACAACGCGTTGCCGTCGACGGCCTGGGTGCTCGTCTTGAACGCCATGGCGACGGTGACGTAGAGCGGGACCAGGACGGTGAGGGACGCGATCGCCAGGACGATCGTCAGCGGGACGTCGACGCGGCCGAGGCGGCGCCGGCGGGGCTGCTCCGGTGTGCGTGCGGCGGCGGTCGCGGGGGACCGGGTGTCGAGGGTGCTCATGCGAGTCGGAGGTTCCTTCCGCGCGTCACTGCGAGCTGCAGGACCGAGATGAGGACGGTGATGATGAAGAAGACGGTCGCGTTGGCCATCTGGTAGGCGTAGTCACCGCTCGTGAAGCCCGTGAAGATGGTCATCGCGACGCTGCTCGTCGCCGAGCCCGGTCCGCCGTTGGTGAGCCCGACGATGACGTCGTAGGCGCCGAGGTAGCCCTTCACGCCGAGTACCGTGTTGATGACGATGAAGCCGCCGATCAGGGGCAGTGTGATCGATCGGAGCTGCTTCCAGGCGCCGGCGCCGTCGAGCGAACTCGCCTCGTACACGTCCGTCGGGATGGAGGTCAGTCCCGCCGTGTAGACGAGCAGCGCACCCGGGATCGTCTGCCATGCCGAGACGATGACGATCGCGAGCCAGGCGAGGTCCGGGTCACCGAGGATGCTCTGCTCGAGCGGTCCGAAGCCGACCGAGGTCGCCAGGGCCGGCAGGGTGTTCGAGAACAGGAAGTTGAAGACGTAGGCGACGATGATGCCGGAGACGACCATCGGGATGACGAACACGGCGCGGAGCCCGCTCGCGAAACGCACGCGCTTCGTCAGTGCGATCGCCAGTGCGAGGGCGATCACCTGCGTGATGACCACGGTCACCACGGCGAAGCCGAGCGTGAAGCCGTACGAGCCGAGGATCGCCGGGTCGGACACGAGCGCCCGGTAGTTCTCGAGCCCGAGGAAGTGCCACTGCCCGAAGCCGAGGTAGTCGGTGAAGCTGTAGAAGACACCGATGCACGCGGGGGCGACGACGAACGCCGTGAACAGCACGAGGGCGGGCACGAGGAAGAGGTAGTAGACGCCCTCGGTGCGGCGCAGCGAGCCGACGCGTCGGTGCACGCGGGACGCGACGGTCGCGGGCCCGGGGCGGGGCCCACCGGTGTCCGGTGTGCCGGGGGTCAGCGGGGTCTGGACGGTCATGAGCGCTCCTGGGGTCCTGGTCGGCGGTGCCGGGGTCGCGGCGGTCAGACCGTCGCCGAGCGGCCGGCGAGGCGTCGCCAGTCGGTGTCGAGCCGCCGCAGCATCGACTCGAAGTCGCCGCTGCGGATCGCCGTCTGCATGTAGTTGCCGAGGGGGATGGAGGTGGGGATGAAGGTGCCGGCGCCCTGGTAGAAGTCGCCGCTGTCGACGTACTGCTGCAGGCCGGCCACGCGCTCGTCGGTCTGGGGAGCCGCGTCCTCGGTCGTCGCGAACGCGAGATTGTCGAGGTTGTAGGCGTTGATGACGTCGGGCTGCATGAGGAACTCGACGAGCTCCCGCGCCTCGTCGAGGTGCGTCGTGGTCGTGGGGATCCAGAGCCCGAGGTCGATGTTGACGCGTGCCTGCCGGTCGTCGGGGTCGTCGGACACGGGGAGCGCGAAGGTCCCGACGGGCAGGTCCGGGTCGACGAGCGCGATCTGGCTGAGCGCCCACGGCCCCTGCAGGTACATCGCGACCTTGCCCTGTCCGAACGCCAGGTTGCCGTCGGCGTAGGAGCGGGTCGCGTGGTCCGGGTTGAAGAACGTCGAGATCGTCTTCGCGCGCTCCATCGGCACGGCGAAGTCGCGCTCGAAGGAGACCTCGGCGTCGGGTCCGACGTCCGTGCCGAGCGCCTTCATCTTGCGGAAGAACGTCCCGGTGTCGACCAGGCTGCCCACGGAGTAGTCGAACAGGCCCTGCCACAGCGTCCAGGTGTCGCGGTCGGTGGCGTAGACGGGGGTGACGTCCGTCTTCGAGAGTGCCGTGCAGACGTCGACGAACTCACTCCAGGTCGTCGGGACCGGGAGGTCCTGTTCGGCGAAGATGCGCTTGTTGTAGATGACGCCCGCGGCCGCCAGGGAGAACGGCAGGACACTGGTGCGGTCCTCGAAGGTCGCGTACTGGTTCGTCAGACCGTCGATGCTCTTCCTGACCCTGCTCGCCGACGGAAGGTCGCCGAGGTCGCGGAGTACGCCGCGCTCGATGTAGCGGGCGAGCTCGAGGTTGTCGTTGAAGCAGCCGACGTCCGCCGGTTCGCCGCGGACGAACTGCGGTGCGATGGCGGTCGTGCTGTCGTGCACGACCCGAACGCCGCGGTGCTCATGCTCGAACCGTCGGAGGAGGTCGTCGAAGTAGGCGATCACCTCCTGCTTCTGCTCGTAGAAGCGCAGCGTCGTCCCACCGGCTGCCGCGGCACCCGAGGACGGTGCCGAGCAGCCGGTGAGTGCCAGTGCGCCGAGGCCGATCCCGCCCGCCGCGCCCGCGAGGAATCCGCGACGGCTCAGCGCCGCACGTGCCGTCGTCCTGCTGGTGACCATCGTCGCTCCCTCTCGCGCACCGTCGCGCTCGCTCTGTTTTACAGCGCTGTAAAAGCAAAGTCAACGACTCGACGAGCATCCCTCGGTCGCAGGAGGGGCGTCACGCGTAGCGGCGGGCGGCGCGCAACGCGTGGTCGGTGTACGAGCCGCCGAACAGGTACACGTGCAGCAGCAGCGGCGCGAGCTGGTGGAGCTCGACGCGCTCCTGCCAACCGTCCGCCAAGCGGGACTCGGCGTCGTACCCGGCGAGCACCGTCTCGAGCCGGGGGAGTCCGAACAGCGCCAGCAGTGCCAGGTCGGTCTCCGCGTGCCCGCCGTGCGGCGTTGCGTCGATGAGCACCGCACCGGTCGGTTCCGAGGAGTCCGTGGGCCACAGGACGTTCCCCGCCCAGAGGTCGCCGTGGATGCGCGCCGGAGCGTCGCCGACGAGCCGGGGCTGCGGGGAGCCGAGCGTGCCGTCCTCGAGCCGGTCGGCCACGCGGTCGAACACCGCGGCCTCGGCAGCGTCGAAGCCACCGCGGTCGACGATGCGCTGCACGAAGTCCCGGATGCGGTACTCGGCGAAGAACGCGCCCCAGGTGGCCGGTGCGTCGGCGGCACTCGTGAACGGCGTCCGCGACCGGCCCATCCGCAGGCCGCCGCGGGTCGGGAACCCGGGCGAGGGCGCACCCCAGTGGTCGGCACCGGCGGCGTGGGTGCGTGCGAGCGAGCGACCGAAGCGCTCGGCCTGTGCACGCGTCGGGCTGCCGTCGCGGATCTGCTCGAGGTGGAGCACGGTCGGCTCCGGGTGGTCGAGGACGCGGGCGATCCGGGTGCCGCCCGTCTCCTCGGCCTCGGCGAGCCAGGCCAGTCCGGCGGCCTCGGCGGTCGCCTCGTCGGGGTCGCGGAACGTCTTCACGTGGATCTCGGGCACCGGTCCATCCTGCCGACGGTGCCCGGCGGGTGTTCAGGCTCCGCGGCGGGCGGCGTGCACGACCAGGGCGAGCTGCACCCGGTTGTCGACGCCGAACTTCTCGTACACGTGCCCCACGTGGGTCTTCACGGTGGCCAGGCTCACGAACAGGTCGGCGGCGACCTGTGCGTTCGAGGCTCCGGCGGCCACGGCGAGGGCGACCTCGGTCTCGCGGTCGGTCAGGCTCGCCAGGAGCGCGCGCTCGGCGGCTCCGTCGGCCGCGGCGGTCGCGACGGCGGCCGTCCCACGTCCCGTTCCGGTCGGGGCGCTCGCCGCGACGGCGATGACGCGGTCGAGCACCGACGGCGACAGGATCGACCGCCCGGCGGCGACCGTCCGGACCGCGTGGACGAGGTCGTGCGGCGGGGTGTCCTTGAGCAGGAAGCCCCGGGCGCCCCGCTGCAGCGCTCCGAGCACGAGGTCGTCGTCCTGGAAGGTGGTCAGGACGAGCACGGCCAGCTCCGGCTGCTTCCGGAGCTCCCGTTCGGTGGCGACGAGGCCGTCGCAGCGGGGCATCCGGATGTCCATGAGCACGACGTCGGGTGCTGCGGAGGCGATCACGCCCTCGGCCTCGAGTCCGTCGCCGGCCTCGCCGACGACCTCGATGCCGTCGTCGCCGCTCAGGAGCAGTCGGAGCCCGGCCCGGACGAGGTGGTCGTCGTCGACGAGGACGACCCGGATCGGTGCGCTCACGCCGTCCACGGGAGCACCGCCTCGACCACGTGGGTCCCGTCGTCGTCGCGACCGGCCGTGAAGGTCCCACCGACGAGCCGGGCCCGTTCCGCCAGGCCCCGCAGGCCGTGACCGCCGGGAGCGCCGTCGCCGGTGCTCGCGGGTCCCACCGTCGGGTTGCCCACCCGCACGCGCAGCGCCGGACCGTGGAGCACGTCGACCGTGACGGTGACGGGCTGCCCCGGAGCATGTCGGCGGGCGTTCGTCAGCGCTTCCTGCACCACCCGGTAGGCGTGCCGCCCGACGGTGTCCGGCGCGGCGGTGACGGCCTCGTCGACGGTCGCCGACACCACGGCGCCCGAGGACCGCGCCTCGTCGAGCAGCGCGGGGAGGTCGCGCAGGGTCGGCTGCGGGGGAGCGGTTCCGGCGAGCGTGGCGGTGTCCCCGGGGTCCCGCAGCACGCCGAGCACGTCGCGGAGCTCGGTGAGTGCGGCGTGCGCCTCGGCCCGGACGACCCCGGCGGCCTCGACCGTCTCGTCGGGTGACAGCGACCGGCCGCGGTACTCGAGCGCCCCGGCGTGCAGGGCGACGAGCGACAGCCGGTGTCCCAGCACGTCGTGCATCTCGCGGGCCAGGTGCGCCCGCTCCTGCTCCCGGGCGCGGTCCTCGCGGAGCTGCTGGTCGCGTTCGAGCAGGGCGGCCCGTTCGCGCAACCCGTCGAGCAGGGCCCGCCGCTGCCCGATCGCGATGCCGATCGCGACGAGCAGGGCGGTGAGCACGACGGCCGCGACGAGCACCTGCCACAGGGGCGTGGCGTCCTCGACCGGGTACAGCCCCTCACCGAACATCGAGGCGGCCACGAACGCCGCACTCCCGATCGCGATCTCGGCCGGGCGCCGCCGGGTGACGAGCGAGACCAGCGCGAGGACGGCCGCGCCGACCGCGAAGGTGGACACGGTGCTGCCGGCGATGACGAGCACGCCGACGAGCAGTGGTGCCCGGTGCCGGAAGGGGACCAGGACGAGCGCGGTGAGCCCGACCGCGAGGTCGACGAGCAACGCCGCACCGAGCCGGGCCTCGCTCCACCGTGTGGTGTCGAGGGTCGACCAGATCGCGCTGAACGCGGTGAGCCCGACGAGTGCCGCGAGCACGAGTCGCCACGACTGCGCCCACACGCGTCGGCCGAGGGGCACGGGACGGAGCACGGTCGAGGTCACGGCTCCGAGCCTAGGAACCCCGGCACCCGCGCCGGATCGGCCGAAGGTCGGAGAAACGGCGGCGGCCGGGGTCACACTGCGTCGACGAGGGCCCGGGCCAGCGGGTGCCACGGCCGCGAGTCCGGTCCGCTGAGCACGAGTGTCCGCACGTACCGCGGTTCCACGGGCAGCATCACCAGGTCGTCCGGCAGCATCACCCGCCCGAGCGTCGGGACGATCGACACCCCCTCGCCCCGCTGGATCATCCCGAACATCGTGCTCATCTCCCGCACGCGGTGTGCCCAGCGGAACGGTTGCCCGGCGAGCTCGTGCATCCGCTGGATCTGGTGCTCGCAGCCTCCGCCACCGGCGACCAGCCCGTCCTCGTGCAGGTCGTCGAGCGTCAGCGCGGCACTCGACGCGAGCGGGTGGTCGCGCCGGACGACCGCGCCCATCTCGTCCCGCGCGACGACCACGCTCCCGTCGGGTGCCGGCACCGGGTCGACGAGCACGGCGGCGTCCACGGTGCCGCCCTCGAGCCACTCGGCCATCTCGTCGTCGTCACCCTCGTAGACCTGCACGTCGACGTCCGGCAGCGTCACCGCCCACAGCTCGCGGAGCCGCGGCAGCAGGCCCTGGCAGACCGTCGGGACGGCGGCGAGGCGCACGGTGCCGCGGATCGTGGCGGGCCGCACCACGGCCTCCAGGGCGTCGACCGAGGCGAGCACGCTGCGGGCGTGGGCCAGCATGCGGTCGCCGAGCGGGGTGGCGACCGCGGCGCCGCCGCGCCGGACCACGGGCCCGCCGACCTCGCGCTCGAGCCCTGCGACGGCGTGCGAGACGGCGGACTGACCGACGCCGAGGGTGGTGGCCGCGCCCGTGAAGGAGCCGGCGTCCACGGTGGCGACGAAGGCGCGGAGCTGCGGGATCGAGAGGGTCATGCGTGTCCTTCATGCCGTCATGCAGTTCAGTCGTTCGACACATGTGCCGGACGTGGCCGATGCTAGCGCTCGTGAACGCCCTCCTCTACGTCCTGGTCGCCCTCACCTGGGGTTCGAGCTTCTTCTTCGCGAAGATCGGGCTCGAGGGACTCGCACCGCAGCAGGTCGCCACCGTCCGCACGGTCCTCGGAGCCCTCACGCTCGTCGTGGTGCTGCTCGTCACCCGACGGCGGTGGCCGCGCGAGCGGCGCCTCTGGGGACACCTGTTCGTCGTCGCGGTGTTCCTCAACGCCGTGCCGTCCTCGCTGATGGCGTGGGCCGAGCAGACCGTGCCGTCGGGTCTGGCGAGCATCTACAACGCCACGACGCCGATCATGACGCTCCTCGCGCTCGCGGTGCTGGTGCCGTCCGAACGGCTCAGCCGCCGCCAGCTCGGCGGCGTCGTGCTGGGGATCGTGGGTGTCCTCGTGCTCGTCGGTCCGTGGGACCTGGTCGGCGACCCCGCCGTGCTCGCCACCGTCCCCGGCCAGGTCGCACTGCTCGGCATGACCGCGTCCTACGGCATCGGACTGGCGTGGCTCCGGCGCTTCGGCGTCGGCAGCGGGCAGGACCCGACGACGGTCGCGACGGTGCAGCTCACCCTGGCGGCGCTGCTCATGCTGCTGGTCGCGCCGGTCATCGCGACCGGGCCGGTGGACCTGGACTGGAGGATCGTGGCCGCGATGGTGGCGCTCGGTGCGGTGGGCACGGGGCTGGCCTACGCGTGGAACACGCGCCTGGTCGGCGCGTGGGGCGCGGGGCGTGCCTCGACCGTGACCTACCTGACGCCGGTGGTCGGGGTGGCGCTCGGGGTCCTCGTGCTCGGGGAGCCGCTGCGGTGGAACGAGCCCGTGGGTGGGGTGGTGGTGCTGCTCGGGATCGCGCTGGCGTCCGGGGTGCTGCGCGGGCGGCGGCGGAGCGCCCCGCGGGCTGCAGCCGCCGCCTGACGTCGCTCGGGCGGGGCGGGGCGGGCTGCGGGGCTCCGGCTCTGGCGCTGCCCGTTCTTTCCCACAGCGGCTGCGATGGAAGGTGGAACCGGGCGTACCTGGTGGGAACGGACGACCAGGTACGCCCGGATCGACCAGGTACGCCCGGATCGACCAGGTACGCCCGGAACGGCCGGGTACGCCCGGGAGGACTCGGCGCGCTCACCCGCGGCAGTACGCTCGCCCGGTGCTGACGATCGAGACCGTGCTCCCCGGTGCGCCCGCCGCCGCGCGCATCCTCCGCCGGTACACGTCCGAGGTCGCCTCGCGGTGGTACGGCCGCCCTGCGACGGAGGACGAGGTCGACCAGGCACTCCGCGACGAGCCCTCCGACGACCTCACGGGCACGACCGGTGTGCTCCTCGTCGCCCTCGACGACGGGGTACCGGTCGCGTGTGCCGGCGCGCGCTTCCGCGGGGACGTCGCCGAACTGACCAAGGTGTTCACCCTGGGCGAGGCCCGCGGACGGGGCATCGGGAGACGCATGGTCCGCGCCGTCGAGCGGGTGTGCGCGGAGCGGGGCGTCGACACGGTCCAGCTCGACACCCGCGGGGAGCTCGCCGAGGCCTGCGCGTTGTACGAGCGGCTCGGCTACCGGCGGGTCGAGCCGTTCAACGACGAGCCGTACTCCGACCGCTGGTACCGGAGGTCCCTCGCCGGAACGTCCGCCTGAACCTCCGGCGGGTCAGAAGGCGGCGAGGGCGTTCTCGAGCATCCGGTGCCCCTGTCGTTCGAAGCGCTCGTCGTGCACCGCGAAGGCCCACACGGCCGTCCCGACCGCCTCACGCAGCTGGAGCGAGCGCCAGTCGTCGGTGTCACGAGGATCGGACCCGTAGCCCGCGAAGAACGCGTGCTCGAGCTCGGGGGAGTCCTCCCAGTGCAGGACCGCCAGGCGGGTGAGGTCCGCTGCGGCCGGGCGGAACCCGAAGCGACCGAAGTCGATCGCACGCAGTCGGCCGTCCTGCACGATCCAGTTCCGGGGGTGCCAGTCGCCGTGCGTCGGCACCAGGGTCGCGGCGTGCGGGGTCGACGACCGGAGCAGCGTCCGCGCGCGGTCCTCGAGCTGCGGATCGATGCGGTGCGGGGCGTCGAGGGAGCGGAGTGCCTTCGCGGTCTCGGCCGTCAGGTACTCCGCATCGGTGCGGGCCGCCTGGTCGTGGAGCCGTCGGAGGATCGTGCCCGCCTGCCGGTGCACGGTCGCAGCGGTCTCGTCGGGGGTCCCGAGCGCGAGGTGCCCGGGGACCCGCTCCAGCACGAGCACACGGCTCTCGGTGTCCGCGGCGACCAGATGGCCCGTGTCGTCACCACGGAGGAGCGCCCCGGTCCACTGCCGGTGCGCCGTCAGCTCCCGTGGGAAGTGCGTGTTCTCCGGTCCGGACGCCTTCACGGTGTGCTCCCCGGCACCGTTCCGGACGTGGAGCACCCGGGTGTCGAGGAGGCCCCACGACTCGTCCGCCACCATCGACGCCCCGGGGAGCACCTGCGCGACGAACGCCGCCTGCGCCGGGCTCAGCCCGCTGTCGTCCCACCCCACGGCGCCATCCTGGCACGTGCGCGACGAGTGGTCATCCGGTAGTCGCGCACCGTCCTTGTCGCCCTCGGACACGGGCGGTACAGTCCGGATCACCCGTCGACGGAGACGGCCCCTCGACGGGACGAGGAGCGCACCGCAGTGCTGCGCGCTCCCCGCACGTGCCGCCGCCGACCGATCGAGGAGGATCACATGGCGAGCAACCACGCAGTCGCGTACAAGGGACCCGGGAAGGTCGAGGTCATCGACACCGACTACCCGACGTTCGAGCTCAAGGACGGACCCGGGGTGAACCCGGCGAACGTCGGACGCAAGGTCAACCACGGGGCGATCCTGCGCACCGTGGCGACGAACATCTGCGGCAGCGACCAGCACATGGTCCGCGGGCGCACGACGGCACCGACCGACCTCGTGCTCGGGCACGAGATCACCGGCGAGGTCGTCGAGGTCGGGTCGGACGTCGAGTTCATCAACGTCGGCGACATCGTCTCCGTGCCCTTCAACATCGCGTGTGGCCGCTGTCGCAACTGCAAGGAGCGCAAGACCGGCATCTGCCTCAACGTCAACCCGGACCGTCCGGGCAGTGCCTACGGCTACGTCGACATGGGCGGCTGGGTCGGCGGCCAGGCCGAGTACGTGCTCGTGCCGTACGCCGACTGGAACCTGCTGAAGTTCCCGGACCGCGACCAGGCGCTCGAGAAGATCCTCGACCTCGCGATGCTCTCCGACATCTTCCCGACCGGCTTCCACGGTGCGGTGACCGCCGGGGTCGAGGTCGGCTCGACGGTCTACGTCGCCGGCGCCGGGCCCGTGGGTCTCGCCGCCGCGACGGGCGCGTTCCTGCTCGGAGCGAGCGTGGTGATCGTCGGGGACATGAACGCCGACCGGCTGGCGCAGGCGCGCAGCTTCGGGTGCGAGACGGTCGACCTGACGAAGGGCGACCCGGCCGACCAGATCGACCAGATCCTCGGTGAACCCCTCGTGGACTGCGGCATCGACGCCGTGGGCTTCGAGGCGAAGGGGCACGGCTCCGGTGCCGGACACGAGGCCCCGGCCACCGTGCTCAACTCCCTGATGGACGTCACGGCCGCCGGCGGCGCACTCGGCATCCCCGGGCTCTACGTCACGGGTGATCCGGGCGGCGTCGACGAGGCCGCGAAGAAGGGCGCCCTGTCGCTCAGCCTCGGCACCGGGTGGGCCAAGTCGCTGTCCTTCACCACGGGGCAGTGCCCGGTGATGAAGTACAACCGGCAGCTGATGATGGCGATCCTGCACGACCGCACGAGCATCGCGAAGAACGTCAACGCGAAGCCGATCGGACTCGACGAGGCCCCTCGCGGGTACGAGGAGTTCGACAAGGGTGCCGCGACGAAGTACGTGCTGAACCCGAACGGCCTGATCCCGGCGGCCTGACCGCCGCACGGTCCGCGTCGCATCGACACCCGGTGCGGCGCGGGCCGTGGCCGTCGTCGCACTCGCGCAGCCACCGGTCCGTACGCTCGCCGGTGTGAGCGACACCCGCCGGCCCTCGACCGTCCGCCTGCTGTTCGCGTCGTCACACCCCGGACCGACGGTCACGGTGACGGTCCTCGCCGCGGTGATCGCCGCGGCCGTCGGGCACCCGTGGTGGCTCGTCGTGCTCGTGGCGCTCGCCGTCGTGGCCGGGCAGCTGTCGATCGGCCTCGCCAACGACTGGATCGACGCCGACCGCGACCGGGCCGTCGGCCGCAGTGACAAGCCCGTCGCCCGCGGACTGATCCCCGTCGGGACCGTCCGGACCGCGGCCGTGACGACCGCGGGTGTCGCCGTGCTCCTGTCGCTCGCCCTGGGCTCGGTCGCCGCGGTGGCCCACGTCGTCCTCGTCGCGGCCGGCTGGGCCTACGACGCCGGACTGAAGCGGACGGTCTGGTCCGTCGTGCCGTTCGTGGTGGCGTTCGGTCTGCTGCCGGTCGTGTCCGTCGCTGCCGGGGGCGACGGTTCGTGGCCGGCGTGGTGGGCGATCGCCACCGGAGCGGTCTTCGGTGTCGCGATCCACTGCACCAACGTGCTGCCGGACCTGCTCGACGACGAGGCGACCGGCGTCCGTGGGTTCCCCCACCGGCTGGGGCTCCGGGGCGCGGGGACGCTGGCGTTCGGGTCGCTCGTCGTCGCGGCGGCGCTGGTGCTCGGCGGCCAGGTCGCCGGCGGAGGCGTCGGCACGGTCGGGACGGTCCTGGCGGTCGTCGGAGCCCTCGTGGTCGTCGTGCTCGCGGTGGTCGGGATCCGCCTCGTGTT
Organism: Curtobacterium sp. 179-B 9B NHS; assembly: GCF_045370965.1. Classification (NCBI taxonomy): domain Bacteria; kingdom Bacillati; phylum Actinomycetota; class Actinomycetes; order Micrococcales; family Microbacteriaceae; genus Curtobacterium; species Curtobacterium sp. 179-B 9B NHS. The sequence continues at coordinate 4,574 of NZ_JBIQDQ010000024.1, read as the reverse complement.
CGCCGGTCGTCCGACGCGGGCACTGTTCCGCCTGGTCATCGCGTCCTCGCTCGTCCTCGTCGTCGAGCTCGGCGTCGCCGGCGCCCGACTGATCGCCTGACGGCACCGGAAGCGGCACCGGGACCGGCACAGGCACAGGCACAGGCACAGGCACAGGCACCGGCACTGGCACTGGCACCGGAAACGGCATCGGCACCGGCTGACTCAGGCCCACCGCATCGCGTAGACCCCGGCGAGCCCGTCGGCGCTCGGCAGCGCGAGCACGGTGCGGAGCAGCGCCTCCCGCCCCACCGACCCGAGCACGCCCGTGGGACGCCCGAGCGCCATGTTCAGTTCCGCCTGCCGAGCAGCCCGCCGCGCCGCGGCCTGCCGCCCGACGGCGTACCCGTTCGCGGACTCCTGCCACGGCCCGTCCGTGCCTGAACGGACGGCCTCGGCGAGCAGTGGCGCGAGCGCGGCGGCGTCGAGCCAGCCGAGGTTCATGCCCTGGCCGCCGATCGGACTGATCTCGTGCGCGGCGTCCCCGACGAGCACCACCCGTCCGACACCGACGTGCGACGCCTCCCGCCGCCGCACCCGGAAGCCGCTCGTCATCGTGCACGTCGCCGGGTCGGGCCGGGCACCGGTGCGTCCCGCGACGATCGCGGCGAGGCGGGCGGCGGCGTCCGGGTCCGGTTCGCCACCGGCCGGTGCGGTGCGGTCGTCCGGCACGAGGGCGACGTACCGCCGCCTGCCACCCGGCAGCGGGAACGACTCGACGACCCCCTCCGGTCCGACGTCGACCAGTGCTGACGACCGGGCCTGCTCGGGTTCGGGGTCGGCGAAGTCGCCCATCACGTACCGGTCGCGGTAGTCGCGGCCCGAGGTCGCGATGCCGACCAGGTCCCGCACCGCGCTCCGGGCGCCGTCCGCGCCGACGACGAAGGCCGCCTCGACGACGACCGGGGCACCGTCGGGTCCGACACCGTGCGCCACGACGTCCCCGACGCGGCGGGACAGGGCGGTCACCGTCGTGCCCGTCCGCAGCGTCCCGGACGCGAGCCGGTCGCGCAGCAGCGCCTCGGTGCGGTGCTGGTCGAGCGTCGCGACGTACGGGTGCGTCGCGGAGGCACGGTCGAACGACAGCGTCCCGAGTTCCCGTCCGCGACTCCGGGCCACGCCCGTGCGGACGAGCACCGCCTCGGCGAGCACCGCGGTGTCCAGGCCGATCGCGGCGAAGGCGTCGAGCGACGGCGGGTGGATCCCGATCGCGCGCGAGCCCGTCGGCTCGGTGCCGCGCCGCTCCCAGACGGCGACCGTGACGCCCGCCCGCTCGAGGAGCGCAGCGGTGAACAGGCCGACGGGCCCGCCCCCGACGACGAGCACGTCGACGCGTTCCGTGGTCACGGAGGCGAGCCTACGGACCCGTCGCGGCGACCCACCCAGGCGTCGTCGGACGGGAGGCGCGTGGCGGGCGCGCCACGGGCCTCCCGTCCGACGGTGCGTGACGTCGGCGGACGCTCGCCGACGTCGTCAGGTGGTGACGCGTGCGCGTTCGGCGCGGTCCTCGGCGGCGAGTCGACGGGCCTCGCGGAAGCGCTTCTGTGCCTTCTCGACGGGGACCTCGACGGCGTACGCGGCGCCGACCGCCACGACGACGGCGACCGCGATCATGAGCACCTTGCCCCACGGCCCGACGGCGAAGGGGTCGAGGAGCGCGATGACGAGCGGGTGCCAGAGGTACGCGGCGTACGACACGCGCCGACCGAACCACGAGACCGGCGACCAGGCGAGTGCGGCCGACAGCGGCGACCGCACCGACACGAGCCCGCCGATGAGCACCGCGGAGACGACGCCCGTGAGCGGCAGCACGACGCTGAAGGTCCAGGCGTGATGCGCCCAGTCGTCGCCGATCCACAGCATGGTCCCGGCGAGCAGGACGATCCCGGCCCAGGTCGCGACGTGCCCGGCGATCCCGGCGGCCCACGTGCGGATGCGCTCGTCGTCGAGCAGCAGCGCGAGCAGGCAGCCGGTCGCCAGCGGGACGACCCCGAGCACGGGGGAGAAGTAGACGTCGGGCGTCGCGCCGCTGTTCGGCTTCGCGTAGACCAGGCCGGCGACGACCGAGCACGCCACGATCACCGCGCCGAGCCCGACGACGAGCCAGCGTCGACGGGAGCGGACCAGGAAGAGGAGCACCAGGACGGGCGGCCAGACCAGGTAGAACTGCTCCTCCATCGACAGCGACCACGTGTGCGCGAAGACGCCCTGCGTGGTGTCCCAGAAGGAGCGGAAGAGGTTGCCGGTGTAGGTCAGTGCGATGAACGCGGCCTCGCCGGGGCTGAACGAGGCGCCCTTGTAGTCACCGACCCAGTTCCACAGGAGCAGCCCGACCACGACGAGAGCGACGAGGGCCGGGTAGAGCCGGAGCAGACGCTTCAGCCAGAAGGTCCCGAGACGGATGCGTCCGGTCTTCCGGTGCTCGCCGAGCAGCAGCGTCGTGATGAGGAACCCGGACAGGGCGAAGAACACGGTGACGCCGATGAAGCCGCCCTCGAACTGCGGCACGTGCAGGTGGTACAGGATCACCATGGCGATGGCGATCGTCCGGAGCCCGTCGAGGGCCGGAGCGCGGCGGGTCAGCGGCGGTGGCGGCGTCGGCCGGGCAGCACGGATCCCACGGCCGACCGGTGTGCTGCGGTCGACCGCGTGGGCGTGCTCGGGGGCGAGGGTGTTCGTCGCCACGGTTCCTCCCTGTGAGGATCGTTCGAACGGATGACGACGAGCTTGCCCTGTCCGGGTAAGAGCACGCTCAAGATCCGGGGTGCAGGATCCGGGTCAGTGCGTCCAGCCGCTCGTGCACGATCGTCGCGAAGTCGCGGTCCTCGCCGTCCGCGATCCACTGCGTGAAGGACAGGTGGAACACCGTGACCGCCGTCTCTGCGGCGATCGTGGCCGCCGGCTCGTCGATCCCGTGTGCGCGCAGTGCGCCGCCCAGGTGGACCTTCAGGGTCGCGAGCTTGCCGAGCTCCCGCTCGCCCAGTGCGGGGACGGCGTCGATGACCTGCTGTCGGGCCCTGGACCACGCGCGACGGTCGTCGGGGAAGAACGCGGCCGCGGAGTCGAGCGCGCGACCGACCAGGGCCAGGGCGGGCGTCCCGACGGGCGCCTGGGCGATCGGGTCGGTGAACATGCCGGTGAAGTCGTCCTGCCCGGCGAAGAGCACCTCGCGCTTGTCGGCGAAGTGCCGGTAGAAGGTGCGCTCGGTGACCTCGGCCGCCGCGGCGATCTCGGCGACGGTCGTCTCGTCGTAGCCGTGCTCGGCGAAGCGCTGCAGTGCGGTCGCCTGCAGTCGTTCCCGGGTGCCCGATCGCCATCGTGCCATGGGACGATCCTACTGATGACAGTCGCTGACATCGAGTGCTACGGTGATGTCAGTCCGTGACATCAGGCCGCGGGCACCCCACGAAGGGACCACTCATGCACGTGTTCGTCACCGGGGCCTCCGGATGGATCGGCTCCCACACCGTCGACGACCTGCTCGCCGCCGGGCACGACGTCACCGGCCTCGCGCGCTCCGACGCGGCGGCGGCGGCGCTCGAGACGAAGGGCGTCACGGTCCTGCACGGCGACCTCGACGACCTCGGGGCGCTCGCCCGGGGTGCGGCCGGTGCCGAGGGGGTCCTGCACCTCGCGAACAAGCACGACTGGTCCGACCAGGCTGCGACGAACGCCACCGAGCGCGCCGCCGTCGAGACCCTCGCGAACGCCCTCGTCGGCACGGACCGCCCGTTCGTGGTGGCATCCGGGGTCGCCGCCCTGGCTCCGGGTCGTCCCGCCGAGGAGCGGGACCCGTCTCCCTTCACGGGCGTGGACAGCCCCCGCGGTGGCAGCGAGAACCGGGCACTCGACTTCGTGGACCAGGGGGTCCGCACGATCGCTGCGCGGTTCAGCCCGACGACGCACGGCGTCGGCGACCACGGCTTCGTCGCGTACCTGGCCGGGGTCGCGCTCGAGCGCGGGGTGTCCGGCCACGTCGGTGACGGCAGCAACCGCTGGGCGGCCGTGCACGTGGACGACGCCGCCCGCATGGTGCGACTCGGTCTCGAGCAGGCCCCCGCGGGCGCACGCTTGCACGCCGTCGCCGAGGAAGGGATCCCCACGCGGGACATCGCCGCGGCGATCGGCGACGCGCTCGGGCTGCCGGTCACGAGCATCGACCCGTCGGACGCGTCGGCGCACTTCGGGTTCATCGGCGGGTTCTTCGGCGCGGAGATGTCGGCGTCGTCGACCGCGACGCAGGAGTTGCTCGGGTGGGAGCCCGTCGGGCCGTCCCTGCTGGAGGACATCGCCGCGGGGGCGTACGCACACGCCGCCGCGCGCTGACGGCCGCGCCCGCCGCGCTCGTCACGCTCGTCACCACGGTGGCGAGACTCGGCACAGCGGACAGTTTCGCGACGCAACCGCCGCGAATCTGTCCGCATGGCCGAGTCTCGGCCCGGGCCGGCGCCGGGCCGGCGGCCGGCCCGGCCGGGCCCGGGCGCGTATACACATCTCCGAGCCCACGAGACCGCATTCCGGATCTCGGTTGCCGG
>NZ_JBIQDQ010000023.1:0-31112 GCF_045370965.1 Curtobacterium sp. 179-B 9B NHS | reverse complement strand
GCGGCTAGGCCGTGCGCCGGCGCTGCCGGCCCTCGTGGGACCACGCGGACGAGGGCAGCAGGCTCGGCGGGAACAGCCGCGCCCGGACCACGCGCGCCCGCGGGACGGACGCGTCGAGGGCGACACGAGCCTCCAGGACGGCCCGCCGGAGTGCTGCCGTGTCCACGCCCGCCGCACCGTCCGCGGCGAAGCGCTCCAGGTCGACTGCATCGACGATGCTCGTCAGGTGCGGGAGCACGCTCGCGGGGACGGTCCCGACGAGCCGACCGCGCACCGCTCGCGCCGTCCGCGCTGCTGCGGCGGCGTCACCCGGCGGCGCGAGCCCCGGTGCGTACCCGTGGTCGGCGACGTCGTCGAGCACCTCGCGCCAGACCTGCAGTGCGGGCGAACGTCCCGCCTGCACCGCGGCGAGCCGTCGGCGCCGACGCACCACACGGACGACCCCGGGTGCGACGAGCACCGCCAGCAGGAGCAGCAGTCCGACCACCAGGCCGGCGGCACCGGGTCCGGCGCCGCCGCCCGTCGTGGCCGCCGCGCCCGCTCCGGTCGAGGCGGAGGGTGTCGGGGTGGGCGAGGCCTCGGCGGGAGCGGTCTCCCCCGGGGCCGGCAGCGGCGTCTCCGACGGGGCCGGAGCCGGCGTCGCCGACGACTCGGTCCCCGCCTGCGCTGCGGCGTCGGAGCTCGGGGTCGGCTCGAACGACACCCAACCGGCGCCACGGATGTACAGCTCGGGCCACGAGTGCAGCTGTCGGTTCGAGACGGTGTACTCGCCGTCCTCCGTCTGGTCGCTGCTCGCCCGGTACCCGACTGCGATACGCGACGGGATCCCGAGCGTCCGCGCCATCACGGCCATCGACGACGCGAAGTGCACGCAGTAGCCCTGGCGCACGCGCAGGAACGTGTCGATCACGTCCATGCTGTCGCCGTCGTAGCCCTGCTCGACGGGGGCCGTCTCGGAGTAGGTGAAGAGGTCGCTGCGGAACCACTGCTCCAGGGCACGCGCCCGGGCGTAGTCGTTCGGCAGCCCGCCGGCCACCCGCTGGGCCGCCGCCCGGATGTCACGTGGCAGGTCCTCGGGCAGTGCCAGGTCGGTGCGGAGCTGCGTCTCGCTCGGCGCCGTGAACCCGCGGCCGTCGGTGCGCCCGAGGATCCCGCTCGCGGCGATCGCGTCGAGGTACTCCCCCGACCAGGTCGAGGCGCCGAAGACCTGGTAGGTCGAACCGCGCTGGGTCACGGGACCGGTCGACCGGACCGTGCTCGAGTCCCCCATCCAGCGCCACTGCGACAGGTCCAGGTTCGTCGACTGCGACTCGAGCGACACGGCGCCGCCGGGCACGGGCAGGTAGTTGCTCGACAGCCCGGTGATCCGCACGGTCAGGTCGCCGCGGCTCGCCAGACGGGGGTTGATCCCGACCGCCCACTGCTGCTGGTCCGCGGTCTCCGCGGTGCTGGCGTCGGTCACGGTGGGCACCCAGTCGCCGGTGCCGAACTCGTCGAGGTCGGCGAGCTTGAGGTACTCCGGCTGCCCGTCGGCGGTGCGGTAGCGGAACACCTCGAGCTCGTTCGGCTGGCGGAGGTCGCGGCCGAGCTCGAGCAGCGTGCCGGGACGACCGGGCTGGATCGGGGCCTGCAGCGCGCCCGTCACGCCGGACAGCCAGCTGGCGTTGATCGGGACGAGCACCGGGAGCCCCACGGCGACGACGAGCCCGATCGCGCCCACCACGGCGGCCGGGAACGCCCGTTGCACCGGTCGGACGGACAGCCAGAGGAGCCCGAGGAACGCCGCCCCCACCAGGACGACGAGCACCGGCGAGGCGGGCTCGCCCGTGACGACACCGGGGACGATCAGCACGACCAGCGCGGGCACGGCCGCGAGCGCGACGGTCGGCGCGATCGCGGCGAGGAACAGGGTCACCCCGGCGACCCAGGCGATCGCGACGGTGACGATCAAGCGGATCGCGTCGCTCTGCGGCAGCGGCGCGGGGTTGAGCCGGATCGCGGCGAGCGCCTCGCCGAGGGCTCCCTCGCGGTCGAGCCAGCCGAGGGGGTGGACGTCGTTGACGACCGCGGCGACGCACGACCCGACCACCAGCGTGGCGACGAGGGCGATGAAGCGCACGCCCGGAGCGCGACGGCGGACGGCGAGGACGACGGCGACGAGCACCGCCGTGAAGACGACGCCGGACAGCCACCAGGCGGTGCCCTGCACGAGCGGACGCATCGCGAGCGCCGCGATGAGGACCGGCAGCGGTGCCAGGGCGACGACCCACGGTCCCGGGGCGTCGTCGCGTTCGGCCGGACGCTCGGGGCGGCCGCTGCGCGTGGGCGTCCTGACGCGGTCGGCGGTCGAGGTCCCGCTCACCGGGTGCTCCCGTGCGCCTGCGCGCCCGCGACGGGCACGACGAGGGTCCGCCAACCGGCACGGTCGAGGATGCCGCGCACCACGGGGTCGGGCGGGACGATGGTCGCGAGGATGCCGCGACTGGACCCGCTCGTCGCGGCGACGAGCTCTGCGGCCTGCTCGGCGGTGCACCGGCCGGTGACGACGGCGGTCATGCCGTGGACGTCGCGACCGTGCACGTCGGACAGGACCTCGGTGACCGGGCGGGCGTCCGAACGGACCCGGACGTCGGCGAGTCCGACGAGCAGGTCCGTCAGGCTGCCGACGTCGCCGGTGTGCCGTCCCGCGCCCGGAGTGTCGTCGCTCACGAGCACCACGCGCGACGTCCGCGCGCTGAGGGCACGGGCGACGCTCGCGGCGACGACGACGGCGTGCTCGAACGCGGCGTCGCCACCGAGGTCGCTCAGTTCCGCGAGGTCGTCGCGGCCGAGCGCCTGGTAGGACTCTCGGCGGAGATCGATGGCGATGACGGCCTCCGGCGGCTGCGCCTGCGTGGTCTGGCGGACGTGGAGTTCGCCGCGTCGGGCGCTCTGTGCCCAGTGCACGCGGCGGATCGGGTCGCCCTGCCGGTACGGCCGGAGCTCGCTGTCGTCGGCGGAACCGCCCTGACCCACACGGCCCTCGTCCGCCGAGACGGCACCCGCGAGCGCACCGGTGTCGATCGCGCCGAGGGTGGTGGATGCGGGGACGATCACGACCTCCTCGGCGGGGACGACCGGCCGGTCGATGCGCAGCAGGCCGAAGGGGTCCTCGACGCGGATGGTCACCGGACCGACCAGCGTGCGGCCCCGGTGCATCGCGAGGGCCTCGACGTCGAGCACCGCCGGGGGCTCGTTCGGGCCGACCAGGGCGTAGGTCTGCGCGTCGGACACGCTCGCGAGGGCGTCCTCGAGCTGTTCCCGCACCAGCAGGGTCGTCCGCGGCCCGATCGGCAGCGACGTCCCCCGCAGGGTGATCCGCTCGCGGTGGACCTCACCGACCTGCACGACCGAGCGGGCGGTCGACCGGGTCGCACGCAGCGGCGCCGCGACGACGAGTGCCATGACGATCCCGAGCACGAGCAGCACGAGCAGCAGGAGCCCGGCGGAGACGGCGATGCTCGTCGTGGCGACGAGACCACCGCCGACGAGGGCGATCCCCGACCCGAGCACCGTCCACCCCCTGGCCGTCGGCCGCGGGAACGGGGTCCGGCGGAGCATGGCCGCGCCGCGTCGCCCGGTGCGGAGCACCCACGACCGCACCGCGCCCGCACGCAGCGCGGACGTCGAGGGCCCGCTGCCGTCGGGCATCAGGAGCGGACGGCGGCCGAGGCGAACGGCACGGCGGTGTCGGACACGATCCGGACGACCACGTCGCGCGCGGTGTCCTCGGCGGCCCCGCCGAGCCCGCGGGCGACCGGGACGAGACGGTGGGACAGGATCACCGGTGCGAGGTGGGCGACGTCGTCGGGGGTGACGAACGGGCGACCGAGCAGCGCGGCGTGGGCACGAGCGGCCTGCGCCAGGTGCAGGGTGGCGCGAGGGCTCGCGCCCAGCACGAGGTCCGGGTGCGTGCGGGTGGCACGGACGATCGCGACGATGTAGGCCTCGACGTCGTGGGCAAGGTGCACCCCGCGCACGGCGTGCACGATCGCCCGCAGCGTCTGCACGTCGACGATCGGTCGGAGCGCGGACAGCGGGTCGCGGGTCCCGCGCGCCGCGAGCATCTGGCGCTCGGCGTCCGCGCTGGGGTACCCCATCGCGATGCGGGCCATGAACCGGTCGCGCTGAGCCTCGGGCAGCGGGTACGTGCCCTCCATGTCGATCGGGTTCTGGGTCGCGACGATCATGAACGGCGACTCCAGCGGCCGGGTCACGCCGTCGACGGTCACCTGCGCCTCGGCCATCGCCTCGAGCAGGGCCGACTGGGTCTTCGGGCTCGTGCGGTTGATCTCGTCACCGATGACGACGTTCGCGAACACCGGACCCGGCGAGAACCGGAACGTGCCCGACGACTGGTCGTAGATGTTCACACCGGTGACGTCGGACGGCAGCATGTCCGAGGTGAACTGGATGCGGTTCACCGTCCCGCCGACCGAGGCACCGAGCGCCTTCGCGAGCACGGTCTTGCCGACGCCGGGGACGTCCTCGACGAGCAGGTGCCCCTCGGCGAGCATCACGGTGAACGCCGTGCGGATGGCGTCGACCTTGCCGTCCACCACGGTGGAGACGGCTGCGACGACGTCGTCGCCCACCGCTCGCACGTGCTCGATCGGGAAGGCTTGGTCGGTCTGGTCCGGCACGCAGGCCTCCTCGTCTCGGGACAGGTGTCGTGCATGCTACAACGGCGCGGTGACAGGCACCGGAGGATGCGTCACCGATCATCCGGAAGGCACACACGGGCCCTGCCCCGCGACGGACGGGAGGCGCGGTGCGGGGCCGCCACGCGCCTCCCGTCCGCCTCCTGGTCACGGTCCGGTCGGTGCGGGCGTCAGCGCGGCAGGGCCTCGGTCGTCAGCGACCAGAGCGCGACGCCGTGCAGCCCGAGTCGCTGCGCCAGCGCGACACGTGCCCGGTAGGAGCGGGCGTCCGACCAGTGCAGCTCGTGTCCGTCACCGAGCGTCGCCGACCACTCCCCCGTGCGGTCCGACCAGCGTGCGGCACCGCCGGCCAGCGCACGGGCCCGCGTCGGCGACACCTGCCCGGCGTCCGGTCCACCCCAGCGGTACCCGTACCCGGCGACGCCGAGGTCGGTGCGGTCGGCCGGCAGTCCCTCGTGCTCGGCCACCTCGACGACGCGCTGCGCCCACGGCAGGGCACCGATCGTGCCCGGTCCGCTCCACGGGCCGTGCTGGTCGTAGGTCATCAGCACGAAGCGGTCGACGTGCTCCGCCAGACGACGGAGGTCGTACCCGGTGTCCCGGAAGCCCGCGGCCGAGGTGGACGCCATCACGGCCATCGACACCGGGGCGTCGGCACCGAGCTCGTCGTGCACCGCGTCCTCGAGCGCGGCCGCGAAGGCGACGAGTCCCGCGCGGTCGCGGTCGCGCAGTGATTCGAGGTCGATCTGCACGCCCGTGCAGTGGTGGTCGTGCGCCAGGGCCGCCAGGTCCCGAGCGACCCGTCCGCGGGCGACCGGGTCGGCCAGCAGCGCCGAGGCGGTCTCCGGCGAGAAGTCACCGAGCGTCTCGGAGTAGTTGCTGACGAGGAGCTCCGGTCGCGCGCCCCCGCGGGCCGCGGCGCGGGCGAGTCGGTCGACGCCGTCGGGCAGCGGCGCGAGGCCCGTGCCGTCCGCGGAGAGCGTGACACCGTCGATGCCGATCGTGTCCGCCCGCTCGGTGGCGGCTCGTACCCGGGCGACCGCCGTCGGGGCTCCCGGCTCGACGTACGCCTCGACGGCGACGCCGCGGGCAGCGGACGCGTCGGCGCAGCCGGCGACCGTGGTGACGATCACAACGAGCGCGACGGCGAGGGCGGATGAGCGGATCACGGGGCAACGGTAGTGGGCGGGGCCAGGGCACCCGTGCCGAGCCGGCCCGTGCCTCCCGACCGTCGAGCACGGCCGCACCGTCGTGTTCCCGCGCGCACCCTGCCGGAACGACGAAACCCCCGCCGGTGGCAGGGGTTTGGTCGACTGCGGAGACGGAGGGATTTGAACCCTCGGTCCCCTCAAAGGGGACTCCACCTTAGCAGGGTGGTGCACTCGGCCGGACTATGCGACGTCTCCGTGCGCTCTCACGAGCGCGAGACCCACCATACAGGAGGACGAGCCTCCTCTCGACCTCCCGCCACGACACGATCATCTCGGGTCGGTCACCGGGTCCCCTGAAGTGGGGACAGGTGGGGCTTGTCCGCTCGTACCCCGACGCCTAGCATCGTCGGGACGCGGACATCACGTTCCGGGGGCATCACCTCCCCCGTCGCCGCGACACAGCACCAGACGTCGTCCCCCCTTCTGCCGAGCCCGACGCACCCGACCGCGGCGGCCCGGACGGGGACGACCAGGGGGCGCGGACCCGGTCCGCGCCCCCGCTCTGGGTGCTCTCCGGTGGGCGCTGCCCCACCGTGCCTCACGCGGCGGAGCGGAACCGGTCGGGCAACGCGATGAGGTCCTCCGCCAACCCCACGAGCGCTGCGGCGCACTCGTCGAGCTGTCCACGCTCCGCCGCAGCAGCCGCCCGTTCGACCTGCTGCACACGAGCACGCCGCCCGACGACGGCGTCGATGCCGTTCGCCACGGCGACGTCGTCCGTGAAGAAGGTGTCGAGCACGGCCCGCTGCGCCGTGAGCCAGTCGGCACTGACGATCGCACCGCGCCGACGGAGGTACCAGGCACCGAGCTCGACGAGCGCCCCGGCCTCGGTCAGGCAGGACCTGAGCGCGAGCGCGTCGAACTGCTCGTCCACCCCCTGGCAGCCGGGAGCGGGATCGGCGATCATCGCCCGGGCCACCCGGAGTCGCTCGACCATCTGGCCGACGGACCAGTGGGCGACGACGACGCCGACGTACCGCTGCACGCTGACGAGCCGCAGCGACTCGAGCGGGACGAGGGCTTCGCGGACGGGTGTGCGCGAGACCTGCATGTCCCGGGCGATGTCGTCGAGCCGGAGCCGTTGCCCCCGCCGGTAGACCCCGCGCAGGACGTTCTCGAGCAGCTTGAGGAAGACGGCGTCACGCAGCAGGCTGCGGCGGATGCCGTTCGGGTCGGGAACCCGGTCGTTCCCCGAGGACGATGAGCGATCCATCGCCCCAGGGTCACGCACGACGACCACCCGGTGCTCCGGGAGCGGGCGACCAGGGGAACGATCCGGTCGGGGTCGGGATGTGGAGGAGTGCCATGCCGAGACCCTCCCAGCGGGAGGGCCTCGGCGCTAAACATCACGTATACGAAATCCTACTTCTTGGACGCGTCGGTGAGGACGGACAAGGGTTGGGTGATGTCCTCCAGCCCCTTGCGCGCCGCATCAACTCCGAACACCAAGGCCACGATCCCGCCGGCGATCATCACCGCCGACCCGAGCAGGTACCCCCAGAAGAGCGGCTCACGCGACGACCCGTCCCCGATGAACGCACCGTAGATCGCCGGGGCGACCGCTCCGAAGATCTGCGCGAGGGCGAAGAAGTACGAGATCGCCTGCGACCGCAGCTCGAGCGGGAAGATCTCGCTCACGGTCAGGTAGGCGCTCGAGGCACCGGCCGAGGCGAAGAAGAACGAGACGCACCAGAACACGACCTGCACGGTGGCGCTGATGGCGTCGGCTCGGAACAGGAACGCCGAGGTGGCGAGCACCAGACCCGACACCAGGTAGGTCAGGAAGATCATCTGCCGACGACCCCAGGTGTCGAAGAACCGGCCGAGCACGATCGGCCCCAGCAGGTTGCCGATCGCGAACGGGAAGAAGTACACGGCCGTCTCGGCGGTCTTCAGCCCGAAGAAGTTCGTGAGCACCAGGGCGTAGGTGAAGAAGATCGCGTTGTAGAGGAACGCCTGGGTGATCATCATGGTCGCGCCCACCAGGGTGCGGGTCGGGTACTGCTTCAGCAGCACCTTGGCGATCGTCAGGAACCCCACCTTGTCCAGCGGCGTGACGGTCATGGCCTTCGACTCGTCGACGTCCGGCAGCCGGTGTCCGGTGGACTTCTCGACGGAGGCCTCGATCTCGGAGACCGTGCGCTCGGCCTCCTCCTCGCGTCCGTGAGTCATCAGCCACCGCGGGCTCTCCGGGATGTGCCGCCGCAGGAAGATGATCGCGATGCCGAGCACCGGGCCGAGGAAGAACCCGATGCGCCACCCGATGTTCTCGGCGAAGATCGACGTGTCGAGCAGGTAGATGTTGGCGAAGGCGCCGAGCGCCGCACCGCCCCAGTACGTGCCGTTGATGGCGATGTCGACGTGCCCGCGGTACTTCGACGGGATGAGTTCGTCGATCGCCGAGTTGATCGCCGCGTACTCACCGCCGATGCCGAGGCCCGCCACGAAGCGGAACGCCGCCAGGAACCAGAAGTCCTGAGCGAGTCCGGCGATGCCCGAACCGATGAGGTAGATCGCGAGCGTCAGGATGAAGAGCTTGCGGCGGCCGAGCCGGTCGGACATCCGTCCGAAGACCAGGGCGCCGACGACCTGCCCCACCAGGTAGATGGTGCCGAGCAGGGTGACCTGCTGCGTCGACAGGTCGAGGTCGGCCTGGAAGCCGGCGTTCGAGACGATCTGGATCTCGAGGCCGTCGAGGATCCAGGACACCCCCAGACCCACCACCACGCTCCAGTGGAAGCGCGTCCACGGCAGTCTGTCCATCCTGGCGGGGACCAGGCTCTTGATCGCCCCGTTCGTCGTGCTGCTCACGAGAGCGGACCGTACTCCGGAGATTCCAGGCTGGTTCCCAGTACCAGCGCAGCTTTACACCCTCACAGGTTCAGGAAGTCGTGCAACGCGGACGGGAGGCGCGGGGCGGGCCCGCACCGTGCCTCCCGTCCGCGTCGGATCACGGTGACGCGCGACGTCACGACCGCACGCGGCCGGCGCCCGCGTCGGTAGCGTGACGACGTGCCCACCCAGAACTCGATCGACCGCATCCTGACCACGCACACCGGGTCGCTCCCCCGTTCGCCCGAGCTGACCGCGCTCCTGGTGGCCCGCGACCAGGGGAAGCCCCACGACGAACAGGCACTCCGCGAGGAGATCGCCGCCGTGCTCGCGCGCACCGTCGATGCGCAGCTCGACGCGGGCCTCGACGTCGTCAACGACGGCGAGGTCCCGCGCGTCGGCTTCTCGACCTACATCCGCGATCGGTTGTCGGGGTTCGGGGGCTCCGGTCACCGCAAGCCGACGCTCGACAGCGTGAAGTTCCCGGAGTACGCGGCGTTCCAGGCCCGGCAGATCGACGAGGGCGCGGAGTTCGCCCGGGTGTGGGACACCCCGCTCGCCCAGGGGCTGCTCGAGTACGACCAGGAGCGCGCCGGCATCCGCGAGGACCTCGACGGCTTCGAACGCGAGCTCGCCCGGAACGCCGCCGCCGGCCGCACCCCGGCCGGCACCTTCATCTCCGCCGCGACGCCGGGCATCGTCGCCACGACCCTGCTGCTCGACGACGAGAACCCGCACTACCGCGACCACCGGGAGTACGTGTTCGCGCTGGCCGAGCAGCTCCGCGTCGAGTACGAGGAGATCGTCGCCCGCGGGCACGTCCTGCAGCTCGACGCCCCGGACCTCGCCATGGAGCGCGTCATCCACTTCGGCGACGCGTCGCTCGACGAGTTCCTGGCCGCCGTGGACCTGCACGTCGACGCGCTCAACCACGCGTTGCGGAACATCCCGAAGGAGCAGACGCGGCTGCACGTCTGCTACGGCAACTGGCAGGGCCCGCACCAGGACGACGTCCCGGTCGACGTGCTGCTCCCCCACCTGTACCGCGCCGAGGTCGGGTCCTTCAGCATCCCGTTCGGCAACCCGCGGCACGCGCACGAGTTCCCGGCCTTCCGCGACCTGCCGCTCCCCGACGACGCGGTGCTCGTGCCGGGCGTCATCGACGTCACGACCAACTACCTGGAGCACCCGCAGCTCGTGGCGAACCGGATCGTCGAGGCCGCCGAGGCCGTCGGCGACCCCACCCGCATCGTCGCCGGGACCGACTGCGGCCTGGCGACCTTCGCGAGCTACGAGTTCGTGGCCTCGGACGTCGCGTGGGCGAAGCTCCGAGCACTCGTCGAGGGTGCGGAGATCGCGTCGCGCCGCCTGTTCGGCTGACGCTCCCGCCACTCTGCTCCCGCAAGACGCAACGTCGGCGGGTCCTCGCAGCGGTACAGCGCTGCGAGGTGTCGCCGAGGTTGTGTCTTCCGGAGCCGAGCGCCGCCACGCGCCTCCCGTCCGCATGTCGGTGCGCGGGCGTAGCGTGCGGACCGTGACCCGACCTGACATCCACACGGTCGGCGAGCTCCGCGCTGCTGGGCACGTCCAGAAGTCGGTCCGCGCCGAGATCCGCGACAACCTCCTCCAGGCCCTGCGCGAGGGCCGCGACCCCTGGCCCGGCCTGCACGGGTTCGAGACGACCGTCATCCCCCAGCTCGAGCGTGCGCTCATCGCCGGACACGACGTCGTGCTGCTCGGCGAGCGCGGGCAGGGCAAGACCCGCCTGCTCCGCACGCTGCAGGGGCTGCTCGACGAGTGGACCCCGGTGATCACCGGGTCCGAGCTCGGCGAGCACCCGTTCGAGCCGATCACCACCGCGAGCACCCGCCGCGTCGAGGAGCTCGGCGACGCCCTGCCGATCTCGTGGGTGCACCGCGACGAGCGCTACGTCGAGAAGCTCGCGACCCCCGACACCAGCGTGGCGGACCTGATCGGTGACGTCGACCCGATGAAGGTGGCCGAGGGCCGCAGTCTCGGCGACCCCGAGACCATCCACTTCGGGCTGATCCCCCGCGGGCACCGCGGCATCGTCGCGATCAACGAGCTCCCCGACCTCGCGGAGCGCATCCAGGTCGCGATGCTCAACGTGATGGAGGAGCGCGACGTGCAGATCCGCGGCTACGTGCTGCGCCTGCCCCTCGACGTGCTCGTCGTCGCCAGCGCCAATCCCGAGGACTACACGAACCGCGGCCGCATCATCACGCCGCTGAAGGACCGCTTCGGCGCCGAGATCCGGACGCACTACCCCATCGAGCTCGCCGACGAGGTCGCCGTCATCCGGCAGGAGGCCCAGCTCACCGCCGAGGTCCCCGACGCCCTGGTCGAGATCCTCGCCCGGTTCACCCGCGCCCTGCGCCAGTCCAGCGCCGTCGACCAGCGGAGCGGCGTCAGCGCCCGCTTCGCCATCGCCGGCGCCGAGACGATCTCCGCCGCCGCCGTGCACCGCGCCGCGCGGCAGGGCGAGGAGCACCCGGTCGCGCGGCCGATCGACCTCGAGACCGCGGTCGACGTCCTCGGCGGCAAGATCGAGTTCGAGAACGGGGAGGAGGACCGCGCCGACGAGGTCCTCGAGCACCTGCTCCGCACCGCCACCGCCGAGACCGTCCGCTCGCGGTTCCGCGGGATCGACTTCGGCGTCCTCGTCGAGGCACTCGACGGCGGCACGATGGTGACGACGGGCGAGCAGGTCAGCGCCCGGGCCTTCCTCGAAGGGCTCCCGTCGATCGGCGAGTCGGACGTCTACGACCAGGTGTGCGAGCGACTCGGGGCGACCGACGACGGCGAGCGGGCCGGCGCGATCGAGCTCGCGCTCGAGGGGCTCTTCCTCGCCCGGCGCATCAGCAAGGAGTCGGGGGGCGGCGAGGCCGTCTATGGCTAGCCGGCAGAACCGCCGCCTGACCCGCGACGCCCGCTACGGGAAGTACGAGGGCGGACCGGATCCCCTCGCTCCCCCGGTCGACCTGGCCGAGGCGCTCGACGCCATCGGCGAGGACGTCATGGGCGGCACCTCCCCCGAGCGCGCCCTCCGCGAGTTCCTCCGGCGCGGCGGCCAGACCCAGCGCGGGCTCGACGACCTCATGCGTCGGGTCGCCGAACGTCGGCGCGAGCTCACCAGCCGGAACAACCTCGACGGCACCCTGCAGCAGGTCAAGGAGCTCCTGGACCAGGCCCTGCTCGCCGAGCGCGGTGAACTCGCCCGGAACGTCGACCTCGACGACGGCGACCGCGCCCTGGCCGAGCTGCAGCTCGACAGCCTGCCGCCGTCGCCCGCGAGCGCCGTGCAGGAGCTGAACGGCTACGACTGGACGAGTCCGACGGCCCGGCAGAAGTACGACGAGATCAAGGACCTGCTCGGGCGCGAGGTGCTCGACCAGCGCTTCGCCGGCATGAAGCAGGCGCTCGAGAACGCGAGCGACGAGGACCGCGCAGCCGTGTCCGCGATGATGCGCGACCTCAACCAGCTGCTCGACGACCACCGCCGAGGCACGGACACGCAGGAGCAGTTCGACGCGTTCACGGCGCAGCACGGGCAGTACTTCCCGTCCCGCCCGCAGAACGTCGAGGAGCTGCTCGACGACCTCGCCGCACGAGCCGCGGCCGCGCAGCGGATGCGGAACTCGATGACGCAGGAGCAGCGCGACGAGCTCGACGCGCTCGCGCAGCAGGCGTTCGGCTCACCGGACCTGATGGGTCAGCTCGGGCAGCTCGACGACACCCTCCGCGCGCTCCGCCCCGGCGAGGACTGGGGCAGCTCCGAGCGGATGGACGGCGAGCAGGGCCTCGGACTCGGCGACGGGACCGGGGTCTTCCAGGACATCGCCGACCTCGACGCCCTGGCCGAGCAGCTGGCGCAGTCCGCGCCCGGGTCCGACCTCGCCGACCTCGACCTCGACGCCCTGCAGCGTCAGCTGGGCGACGAGGCCACCGTCGACGCCAGGACCCTGCAGCGGTTGGAGCAGGCCCTGCGGAACGCGGGCGCGGTGCAGCGCGGCACGGACGGACACCTCCGGCTGACCCCGAAGGCGATGCGGCAGCTCGGCAAGAGCCTGCTCAGGGACGTGGCCGAGCGGATGTCGGGGCGCCAGGGCGCGCGTGACCTCCGTCGCGCCGGGGCGTCGGGCGAGCCCTCCGGGGCGACCCGACCGTGGGCGTTCGGGGACACCGAGCCGTGGGACCTCCCCCGGTCGATCACGAACGCCCTGGTCCGGACCGCGGCGGACGGACGCACCGGACCGGGTGTCCGCCTGACGATCGACGACGTCGAGGTGCAGGAGACCGAGGCGCGGACCCAGGCGTGCGTGGCGCTCCTCGTCGACACGTCGTTCTCGATGGCGATGGAGGACCGCTGGGTCCCGATGAAGCGGACGGCCCTCGCGCTGCACACCCTCGTCAGCACGAGGTTCCGCGGCGACGACCTGCAGCTCATCGCCTTCGGGCGCGAGGCGGAGGTCATGGACGTCGAACGACTCGTCGGCCTCGACGCCCAGTGGGACAAGGGCACGAACCTGCACCACGCACTGCTGCTGGCCAACCGGCACTTCCGGAAGCACCCGACGGCGCAGCCCGTGCTCCTGGTCGTGACCGACGGCGAGCCGACGTCGCACCTCGAACCGAACGGCCAGGTGTGGTTCGGCTACCCGCCCGATCCCGTGACGATCGCGCTGACGGTCCGCGAGCTCGAGAACGCCGGCCGGCTCGGGGCGCAGACGACGTTCTTCCGGCTCGGTGACGACCCCGGGCTGGCGCGGTTCATCGATGCCATGGCCCGACGGGTGGACGGCTCGGTCGTCGCGCCCGAGAACGACGACCTCGGTGTCGCCGTGGTCGGGTCGTACCTCGGTTCCCGTCGCGGAGGCGCGTCCCTGTTCGGCGACGACCGGGCAGGCTGACCGGGGCCAGCCGACGGACGGGAGGCTCCCCACCGGGCACGGCCCGGCAGCCGCTGGCGCGTCTGCCGGGAACCGGCCGGCGTGGGCCCCGGTGCCGGCTGGCACCGCGCCTCCCGTCCGTCAGAAGAGGGGCCAGGGGACGGCGGGTCCGTGTCCGGGCGGCGGCGGGAACATCCCGACCGCGCGCAGCGCGGCGCACCGGGCCCGCAGGTTGTCGATCTCCCCGCGGGTCAGGTGCTCGGCGAGCGCGACGCCCAGGTCCCCGCGGAGCGCCTCGGACACCCGGTCGAGCCCCTCGAGCTCGTCGGGGTCGAGCGGCTCCCCGATCCAGCCCCAGAGGACCGTGCGGAGCTTGTGGTCCACGTGGAAGGTCAGGCCGTGGTCGACGCCGTAACGGTGCCCGTCCGGCATGGCGAGCACGTGCCCGCCCTTGCGGTCGGCGTTGTTCACCACCACGTCGAACACCGCCATCCGGCGGAGTGCCGCGGTGTCCTCGTGCACGAGCGTGACGGGCTGGTCGTGCTCGTCGATGGCCTCGAGCACGGGCAACCACGGGGTGCCCTCGGCGTCGGCCTCCTCGGTCGGCACCAGGTCGACGGGGTCCTGCTCCGGGTCGACGTCCTGCCAGCGCTGGACCATGCCGGGGCCGAACGGGCCGTCGCCGAGCCAGGTGGGCGGCACGATGCCCCACCCGAAGGCCTCGGAGACCAGGTGTGCCGCGACCTCCCGGCCGGCGAGCGTGCCGTCCGGGAAGTCCCACAGCGGACGCTCCCCCTCGACGGGCTTGTACACGACGGACTCGCCGTCGAGGTCGGCGAGGAAGGTGGCGTTCGACGCCTCGCGGATGCGCGCCCGGATCGTCAGCGGGCCGTCGTACCGGGGTGCGTCGTCGCTCATGCGTCGCCGGGGCGCCGACCGGCAGCGACGACCTCGCGCGTGCGTTCGACGAAGGCCCGGGCGCTGCCGACGGGGATCTTCACCTGGAAGACCTCGGCGGGCTCGGGCATCTCGACGACGGCCTCGACCTCGTCGCCGTCCTCGTCCGTCTCGGTGACGATCTCGAGCTCGTCCTCGATCGGGTACGCCTCGATCACCACCTGCGCCGTCGCCGGGTCGAACCCCAGGCTCAGGGCACCCGCGCGGAACTCGGGCTCCACCGGCTGGTCGAGCGGCGCGGCGTCCCGGAGCTCGGACGGTGCCGCCGGCGGGACGCTGAAGCGGTTGTCCTCGACGGTCGCGACCTCGTCGAGGAGCTCGGCGACCTTGTCCGCGAGCACCGCGGACTGCTCCTTCTCGAGCGCGACGCTGGTCACCCGCTTGCCGTCGCGTGCCTGCAGGTAGAAGGCGCGTTCACCCGGGCGGCCGACCGTCCCGACGACGAGACGTTCCGGCCAGTCGAAGCCGTGCACGATGGTGGGCATGACCCGATTGTAGGAGCGTGCGGCTCCGTCCGTTCAGGGTCGAGCGGTCCCCGGCTCACTGCTGCCGACCGCTCCGTCCGCCGAGCCGGTCCCGTCGTGTCCTGCTCCGCCGCCGGTCCCGTCCGCTCCGCCTCCGCCGCCGGTCCCGTCGTGTCCTGCTCCGCCGCCGACCGCGGCGTCGCCCGAGGGGGCCGGTGCCGCGGCGAGCCACGACAGGTCGCCGGAGTCGGTGTTGGTGGCGACGACCTCGGGCCGGTGTTCCCCGTAGCGGACGACCGAGACGGACGCCGGACCGACCGCGATGCGCTGGAACAGGTCGAGGTGCATGCCGAGCGCGTCGGCGAGGACGGACTTCACGATGTCGCCGTGGCTCACGGCGACCCACACCGCCGTCGGGCCGTGCTGCGCCTCGACCTCGGCGTCGATCCGGCGGATCGCGGCGACCGCACGGGACTGCATCGTCTGCATGGACTCGCCGCCGGGGAACACCACGGCGCTGGGGTTCGCCTGCACCGTGCGCCACAGTGGTTCCTTCGCGAGGTCCGCGAGTTTCCGGCCCTGCCAGTCGCCGTAGTCGGCCTCGGTGATCGCCCGTTCGACCCGCACGTCGGGGCTGCCCTGCTGGCGGGCGAGCAGGGCGCGTGCGGTCTGCCGGCAGCGCTCGAGCGGGCTCGTGACGAGCGCGACGAGCGGGATCGGCGCGATGCGCTCGGCGGCCCGGTCGGCCTGCTCGCGGCCGACGCGGTCGAGTGCCACCCCGGCGGTGCGACCCGCCAGGACCCCGGTCGCGTTCGCGGTGGTGCGTCCGTGCCGGACGAGGAGGACGGTCGCCATGCGGTCGATCCTAGGCACCAGGGCGACCAGGACGCGAAGCGGATGGTGGACAGTGGTGGGCGTGCGCCGCACCATGCACGAAGATGGTGCGGTGCTCGTCTCCATCGTCTACATGAGCCGCTCGGCCGTGCCCTTCGACGACGACGCGCTCGCCGAGCTCCTGCGCGAGTCACGGCTCCGGAACGAGGCACTCGGGGTCTCCGGTCTGCTCGTGGCGAAGGGCGGCCGGTTCATGCAGCTGCTCGAGGGCCCGGCGTGGAGCGTCGACGACCGCTTCGGCGCCATCGCGCGCGATCCTCGGCACGACGGGGTGAAGTCGCTGATCCGCGAGGACATCGAGCGCCGGCGGTTCGACGGCTGGTCGATGGCCTACCGGTCGCTCGACGAGTCCGACGTGGCGACCGAGGACGGCTTCAGCCCGTTCCTGTCCGGCACGATGGACTTCGCGCCGGAGTTCGACGGCACGAGCGCCGCGTGGCTGCTCAAGTGGTTCCGCGACCGGGAGCTCACCGACCGCTGACGCGGACCTCCGCCCGTCGACGGTCCACGAGGTCAGCCTGCCGCGCGGAAGGTGTCGGCGACCACCCCGAGCAGACGTGCCCGGTGCGCCGGCGCGGCCGTCGCCTGCAGGAGCACCCGCCACATCACCGCGACCGCGGGGTCGAGGTCCGCGCGACCGCTCCGCACCTCGGCGACCAGCTGCACCCCGGTGAAGTACGGCACGACCGAACCGCCGAGCTCCTCCGGGGTGAGGTCGGTCTCGAGCTCACCGCTGCCGATCGCGACGCAGAACACGTCCACGATGCCGCCGATCCACTGCTCGTAGAACGACGACGTCGCTCCGGAGAACTCGCCGCGTTCGAGCGAGAGCCGGATGCCGGCACGCACGATCGGGTCGGTGCGGAGCAGGTCCGCGATCTGCTTCGACGCCCCGATCAGGGCGGCCGTCGGCGACGCGGCGTCGTGGCTCACCTCCGCGAAGGTCCGCGCGTTCTGCTCGTCGATCACGCCGAGGGCGAGCGCGAGCTTCGTCGGGAAGTGGAAGTGCAGCGTGCCCTGCGCCACGTCGGCGCGGCGCGCGACGGCGGCGATCGACGTGGCGGCGAAGCCGACCCGGTCGAACTCCTCCGCCGCGGCCACCAAGATCTGCTCACGTTTCCCCACGTGACCAGTGTCTCGAACTGGAGGCACGGTGCGGGCCCGCACCGTGCCTCCAGTCCGAGGGGGTCCCGTCAGGTCGTCACGCGGCGTGGCGGGCCAGGGTCATGCGCTCCTCGGGCACGTCCTGCAGGTCGCGTCCGCGGAACCAGCGGAGCAGCCAGTCGGCCGGCGAGCCGGCCAGCTCGGCCGGCAGGCCGGAGCGCTCGGTGAGGAAGGTGTTGAAGCCGGGCTCGTCGCGGACCTCGAGGTCCGACGGGTTGCCGAACGCCATCGACCAGCCGTCGAAGCGGCGGGTGTCGATGTCCTCACGGGAGAGCGACTTCACGCCCTCGTGGCGGGTGTCGCGCTCGATCGCGGCGAAGCGGTCCTCGACGCTCCAGGAGGGACCCTCGAGCACCTGCATGAAGCGGCCGCCCTTGGCGAGCAGGAGTCCGGAGACACCGAGCGCCTCGTTGCGCAGGCGGGCTTCACGGAGCATGGCGACCAGGTGGTCGTCGGTCATCTCGTCGACGGCGACGGACATGTACACGAGGGAGGTGAGTTGCGTCATCGGCGCCAGTCTGTGTGCTGCTCCGGTGGAGGGTCAATGCGGTCGTCCGCACACCGCAGTCGGGTGCGGTGTGCGGACGACCGGGGCGTTCTACCTCTTGTAGAGTGGACGCTCGTGCGGCACTGTGCCGCACCTCCGCCCGACAGCCCGACAGCCCGACAGCCCGACAGGACCCTGCGCTCCGATGCCCGTCACCGCCCCGCCTCCGTCCCGCGGCTGGTTCGCCCAGCTCCTCCTCCGCCTGCACTTCACCGCCGGGCTCTTCGTCGGCCCGTTCGTCCTGGTGGCGGCGCTCTCCGGCGCCGTGTACGCCGTCGCACCGACCGTCGAGCAGGGCGTGTACCGGCAGGAGCTCACGGCGCCGTCGTCCGCGCCTGCGCTCCCCCTCGCCGACCAGGTCGCGGCCGCCGAGCGCTACGTGGCCCGCCACCACCCGGACGACACCGTCGCCGAGGTCCGCCCGGCCCCCACGCCCGGCACCACCACGCGCGTGATGTTCACGGAGGAGGGCCTGCTCGAGTCCCAGACCCGTGCGGTGTTCGTCGACCCGGGCGACGCCGCGGTGCGCGGGGACCTGCCGGTGTACGGCACGTCGGGGTCGCTCCCCTTCCGCACCTGGATCAGCACCGTGCACCGCAGCCTGTTCCTCGGCGACGTCGGGCGGCTCTACAGCGAGACCGCGGCGTCGTGGCTCGGCATCGTGTCGCTCGCCGGCATCGGCCTCTGGGCGTTCCGCATCCGGCGCGCACGGCGGAAGCGCGACCTCGTGCTGCCGGACAACCGTGCGACCGGGTACCGGAGGACGTTCTCCTGGCACGCCGCGACGGGCGCGTGGGTGCTCCTCGGCGCGCTCTTCCTGTCGGCCACCGGCATCACCTGGTCGCACTTCGCGGGCGACAACGTCAGCGCGCTCCGCTCGACGCTCAGCTGGCAGGCGCCGACGGTCGACACCGCACTCGACGGCTCGTCGGCGACGTCGGGCGGGGAGCACGCCGGGCACCACGGCGGTGGCTCGATGCCGATGGGCTCCCCGACGACGACGCCCGAGCAGTTCGACGAGGTGCTCGCGGTCGCCCGCGACTCCGGTGTCCGCGCGGCCGAGGTCCGGATCCGTCCGCCGGCGGCCGCCGACACGGCGTGGACCGTCGAGGAGATCAAGCTCAGCTGGCCGGTCGCGATGGACGCGGTCGCGGTGGACCCGGGCACGATGACGGCGGTGTCGCGGGTCACCTGGGCCGACTACCCGCTCATGGCGAAGGCCGCCAAGCTCGGCATCAACACGCACATGGGCGCGCTGTTCGGCCTGGCGAACCAGGTCGTGCTGCTGCTCGCGGCGCTCGGGATCGCGGCGATGGTCGTGTTCGGCTACCTCATGTGGTGGCAGCGGCGTCCCACCGGCGCGCGTGCGGGTCGCGCGCCCGCCGCGGGTTCGCTGGCCAGGGCTCCGTGGTGGGGCACCGCCGCGATCGTCGCCGCCGCCGTCGGCCTCGCGCTGCTGCTGCCCGTCGTCGGGGTCACCCTGCTCGGGTTCCTGCTGGTCGACGCACTGGTCACGACGTTCCGTCGCCGCGCCCGGTGACGGACGGGAGGCCCGTGGCGGTGTCGCCACGGGCCTCCCGTCCGTCAGGTGGTCCGGATCAGGCGGAGGCGGGCTCCGAGATCGCGTCGCGGAGCGCGGACGCGGCGGCGGCCACGTCGTCGGCGCTGTAGATCGCGCTGCCGGCGACCGCGATGCGGGCGCCCGAGGCCTGCACGGCCTCGATCGTGTCGGTGGTGATGCCGCCGGCGACCGAGAACGGGACGCCCGAGGCCTCGCCGTCGCGCAGCAGCGTCTCGAAGGTGAAGCCCTCCTCGGCCTGCTCGTCGAGGCCGGCGTGCATCTCGACGAACTCGGCACCGAGCGCGACGACCTCCTTCGCGCGGGCGGCCTTGTCGGGCACGCCGATCAGGTCGACGACGATGCCCTTGCCGTGCGCCTTCGCGGCCTTCACGGCACCGGCGATGGTGGAGTCACCCGCGACGCCGAGCACGGTGACGAGGTCGGCACCGGCAGTGAAGGCGATGTCGGCCTCGAGCTCGCCGGCGTCCATCGTCTTGAGGTCGGCGAAGACGACCTTGTCCGGGTGCGCCTCCTTGATCGCGGTGATCGCGGAGAGGCCGGCGCTCTTGATCAGCGGCGTGCCGAGCTCGATGACGTCGACGTACGGCGCGGCCTTGCCGGCGAGGTCGAGGGCGGCCTCGGTGGTCAGGGTGTCCATGGCGAACTGGAGCTGCATGGTGGTTTCCTTCCGGTGGTGGTTCGTGGGGGTCTCGGTGGCGCGCTCGGGTGGCACCGGCGGCGTCACGGTCGGTTCACTCGAGGTTGGCGTGACGCGGCCACAGGTCGTCGGCGGAGTGCCCGCTGCGCTGCCAGAGCGCGTGGAACAGGGCGTCCCCGAGGAGCGCGACGCCCTGCTCGAACAGGCCGCCCGCGTACTGCGCCGAGGCCGTGCCGGAGCGGTCCGTCTTCGTGGCGGCGGGCAGGACGAGCGTGGTGTCGGCGACCTCGGACAGCGGGGAGTCGTCCGTCGTGCTGACGGCGAGCACCTGCGCCCCGACCTCGGTCGCGGTGCGTGCTGCCTGCACGATGCCGCCGGTGGTGCCCGAGCCGCTCGCGACGAGCAGCAGGTCGCCCCGCCGGATCGCGGGCGTCGTGACCTCGCCGACGACGTGCACGTCGAGCCCGAGGTGCATGAGGCGCATGGCGGTCATCCGGAGCGCGAGTCCGGACCGTCCGGCGCCGTGCACGAAGACGCGCTCGGCGTCGGCGAGCAGGTCGAGGGCACGCGCGAACGGTGCCTGGTCGGCGCGGCGGACGGTCGCGATCAGCTCCTGGAGCTCGTCGCCGATCACTCCGAGGGCGTCGGCGGTCGTCGTGGTGGCCATGACTCCGATGCTCCTCGCGCGGGATCGATCGCGCCGCTGCCCGGGCAGGCGGTCCACCCACCCGATCGGGTGGGACCGTCCGTCCGGGTGGGACGGGTACGTTCGGTCCTCGTGGAGACGGAACCGGACGCACCAGCCAGCCGGATCGCGGCGTCGGAGCACGCCCGGACGGTGGCGGAGCAGGCCGACCGTCACGCGTTGACCCTCGAGTCGGTGCTCGCCGCCCTGCGCGCGAACCGCCTGTCCGACGCCGCCGCCCGCGCCGAGGCCGTCGAGATCGCCTCGGCCGCACTCGTCGAGCTCCGGACCGTGACCGACCGGCAGCGGAGCACCCTGCTCGAACCCGTCACCGGGGCGTTCTCACGGTTGCGGGCCGACCTCCGCCCGCTGGTCCGGTTCGGTGACCTCGACGTGCAGTTCGTCGAGCCGCCGACGACCGGCAGGGCCCTGCCCGGGGACGTCGCGCACAGCGCACGAGCGATCGTCCGCACGGCCGTGCTCGCCCTGGTCGACGGCGGGGTCGCCAGACGCGTCCGGATCCAGTGGGACTGCGACGGGCGCAACCTGCTCATGCAGCTCCGGGACGACGGAGCCGGCACACTCGACACGCACGACGATGCCGTCCGCCCGATCGCCGAGCGGGTCGTCGCCCTCGACGGCACGATGCACGTCGACTCCACGCCGGGCTGGGGCTCGACCCTGGACATCTCGCTCCCCCTCGACCCGGCGCCGGGCGCGGCCGACCTGCCGGAGGACACCGGCCTGACCGAGCGGGAGCGCGACGTGCTGCGGCTCGTGGTGACCGGCGTCGGGAACCGGGAGATCGCTGAGGGGCTCGGGATCAGTCCGAACACGGTCAAGTACCACGTGGCGAACCTGCTCCGGAAGCACGGTGCCCGCACCCGCGCGGAACTCGCCGCGCTCGGCGCCCGCCCCTGAGCGCTGATCGGCGGGCGTGGGGCGCCTCCGTGTCGGCGGGATCGTGGTTCGACGGCGGGATCGTGGTTCGACGGCGGGATCGTGGTTCGACGGCGGGATCGTGATTCGACGTGCGCGCGCACAACCGGGAGCACGTCGCGCCACGTCGTTCCACGGCGCGACGTGCTCCCCGTTGTGCAGCGTGCAGCGCGAGGCGTGCGGCGTGCAGCGTGCGGCGTGCGGCGTGCGGCGTGCAGCGTGCGGCGTGCAGCGCGAGGCGGCGCGCTAGGCTGCCCCGATGACAGCGGGGGCGACGGTCGGCACGGACGAACGGTCGGGGTGGACGCGACCGGGCTGGGTCGCGCTCTACTGGGCGACCGTGGGGCTCGGCGTCCTCGGCGGGGCCTGCTCGTGGCTGTGGCTGTTCCTGGCATCGGAGGAGGCCACCCGCGGCGCGACCCCCGACCGATCGGGAGCGAACCCCGGCATCCCCCTCGGACTCGTCGGACTCGTCGTCGGCCACGTGGTGGGGTTCCTCCTGCTGCTGATGGTGGCGCGCCTCGCTCGCCACGGCGGGGCGTCGGCGGCTGGGTTCGCGGTCCTCGGGCTCGTGATCGGTTCCGGGGTCGGGCTCGCGTGCTCGCTCGCGCTCACCGGCGGTGCGCTCGTCGTGCCGTGGCCGGACGCCCCGTACACCCCCTGACGACCGCGCACTGGCTCGACGTCGGGGTCGTGGTTCGACACGCCCGCGCACAACGGGGAGCACGTCGCGCCACGTCGTTCCACGGCGCGAGGTGCTCCGCGTTGTGCAGCGGGCAGCGGGCAGCGAGCAGCGAGCAGCGGGCAGCGGGCACCGCGCGCGTTCGGCTCGGGCGTCCGCGCGTCAGGCGTCCGGCGCGAGCACCTGGAACATGACGTGGTCCCGCCACTCCCCGGCGATCCGGATGTACTTCGGCGCGAACCCGTACCGCTCGAAGCCGTTCCGCTCGAGCGCCCGCTGCGAGCCGGTGTTCTCCGGGAGGGTCTCTGCCTGGACCCGGTGCAGCCCGAGCTCCCGGAACGCGTGGTCCACCGCGAGCCCGACCGCACGGGTCGCGTGCCCCTGCCGCGTTCGGTCGGCACGGACCCAGTACCCGAGCGCACACGACTGCAGGGCGCCCCGGGTCACACCGCTCAGGGTGATCCGTCCGAGCAACTCGTCGTCATCTCCCACGATCACGAAGGGCACCGAGCCGTTCTGCGCGGCGGCGAGCAGGACACCGATGGTCGCGCGCTGCCCGGCCTCGGTGAAGTAGCTGTCCGGCCGCGTCGGCTCGAACGGTCGCAGGTGATCGGCGCTCGCGCGGACGATCGCGGCGAGCTCGGCTGCATCGGACAGCTCGATCAGTCGGAGGCGGGTCCCGGTGCTCATGTGCGGAGGGTGTGGGATTCGAACCCACGAGACATTGCTGCCCACCTGTTTTCAAGACAGGCTCCATCGGCCGCTCGGACAACCCTCCGTGACGCGACCACGTGGCGAGACGTGATCGCGTCCCGGGCAGTCTAGCGAACCTGCCGTCCGTCAGCGCGGCAGCGCGTCGAGTGCCGCGGCGAGCCCGTCGTCGGTGACCCCGCCGGTCAGCTCGTTGCCCGCGTCGACGACGTCGTCCGGGGCCTGCCCCATGACGACTCCGCGGCCCGAGGTCGACGCCCAGCGCAGCATGTCGATGTCGTTCCGCCCGTCACCCGCCGCCATGACGCGGGAGCGTGGGATGTCGAGCCACTCGCGGACGCGCTCCATCGCGGTGGCCTTCGTCACGCCCTCGGGAGCGATGTCGAGCCAGGACGTCCAGCCGACCGAGTACGACACCTTCTGCAGCCCCATGCGCTCGACGACCTGCAGGAAGTCCTCGGTGTCGTGTCCCGGCGAGATGACGACGACGCGGGTGGCCTCGGTCCCGAGCAACTGCTCGAACGGCACGTGCTCGCCGGCGACGGTCATCGTGTCGTCGGGGAAGTTGCCGGAGAGCAGGAAGTGGCCGGTCTCGTCCTCGACGCCGAACGCCGCGTTCGCGAGCGCACCGTGGATGACCTGCAGGACCTCGGTCGGGTCGAACCGCTCGACGTGGACCCGGCGGTAGGACCCGTCGTCCTGGCGGGCGAGGGTCAGCGCGCCGTTGGCGCACACGACGTACTTCGAGCGCAGGCCCAGGCGTTCGAGCAGCGGGATCGTCATGCCCTCGCTGCGTCCGGTGGAGAGCATGACCTCGTGCCCGGCGGCCTCGGCGTCGCGGACGGCGTCGATCACCGTGTCCGTGATGACACCGTCCTCGCGCATCGTCGTGCCGTCCACGTCGAGCGCGACGAGCCAGCGCTTCGTCCGCGGAGACGTGGCAGCACCATCGGCAGCACCACCGGTGGCACCAGCGACAGCGCCGCCGGCAGCGACCGAGCCCGAGCCGGACGCACCGGCGCCGGAGCCGCCGCCCTGCGCCGACCCGTCGACGAACCGCTCGTGCGCGCTCATCGGGGCTCGATGACCTCGACGCCGCCCAGGTACGGCCGCAGCACCTCGGGCACGACCACCGACCCGTCGGCCTGCTGGTGGGTCTCGAGGATCGCGACGATCCAGCGGGTGGTCGCGAGCGTGCCGTTCAGCGTGGCGACCGGCGCCGTCTTCCCGGTCGACGTCCGGTACCGGGTGTCGAGGCGACGGGCCTGGAACGTCGTGCAGTTCGAGGTCGACGTGAGCTCGCGGAAGGTGCCCTGCGTCGGGACCCACGCCTCGATGTCGTACTTGCGTGCGGCGCTCGTGCCGAGGTCACCGCCGGCGACGTCGATCACGCGGTAGTGCAGGCCGAGGTCCTGCATCATCGACTCCTGCATCGCGACCAGGCGCTGGTGCTCCGCCTCGGCCTGCTCCGGGAGCACGTACGAGAACATCTCGAGCTTGTTGAACTGGTGCACGCGGAGGATGCCCCGGTTGTCCTTGCCCGCGGACCCGGCCTCGCGCCGGTAGCAGGTCGACCAGCCGGCGTAGCGGATCGGGTCGCCCGACTCCGGGAACGACAGGATCTCGTCGGCGTGGAACCCGGCGAGGGCGACCTCGCTCGTGCCGGTCAGGTAGAGGTCGTCGGCCTCGAGCCGGTAGACCTCGGCCGCGTGCTCGCCGAGGAACCCGGTGCCCGCCATCGTCTCCGGACGCACGAGCGTCGGCGTGATGAGCGGCTCGAACCCGTGCTCCACGGCGCGGTCGAGCCCGAGGTGCATGAGAGCGATCTCGAGCCGGGCGCCCAGGCCGCGGAGGAAGTAGAAGCGCGATCCGGAGACCTTCACGCCGCGCGGGATGTCGATGATGCCGAGGTGCTCGCCGAGGTCGGCGTGGTCCTTCGGCTCGAAGGCGAACTCGGGCTTCGTGCCGACGGTGCGCAGCGTGACGAAGTCGTCCTCGCCGCCCTTCGGCACGTCCGGCAGCACGACGTTCGGGATCGTACGGACCACCCGGTCGAAGGTCTCCTCGGCTGCGGTGACCTCGGCCTGGGCCTCCTTCACGCGTGCGGCGAGCGCCTGCGCCTGCTGCACGAGCGCGGGCTTCTCGTCCTTCGGGGCCTTCGCGACGGTCTTGCCGAACGCGTTCTGCTCGGCGCGCAGCGCCTCGAACGACGTGATCGCAGCGCGGCGGGCGGTGTCGGCGGACACCGCGTCGTCGACGACGGAGACGGAGGCGCCGCGCGCCTCCTGCGAGGCCTTGATGAGGTCAGGGTTGTCGCGCAGGAGCTGCAGATCGATCACCGGATCATCCTAGAGGGAGCGTGTGACCGCCGGACGGGAGGCCGGTGGCGGCCCCGCCACGGGCCTCCCGTCCGTCAGTCGGTCACGGCACCCGACGGGACGTCACGCAGGGCGGCGACCATCCCGCGCAGCAGGCGGAAGGCCGCTGCGCGGCCCGCCTCGTCGAGGTCCCGGGTCATCCGGAGCTCGACCTGCCGGACCGCCGCACTCGCCGCCTCACGCTGTCGCCGTCCGGCTGCGGTGAGCGTGGCGGGGAGCACCTTGCCCGTGGTCGGGGTGGCCGGCCGGGTGACGATGCCGTCGCGCTCGAGCTGCTGCAGGAGCGTGTTCATCGACTGCCGGGTGACGAAGGTGCCGCGCGCGAGGTCGGAGTTCGACATGCCGGGGCGCTGGGCGAGCAGTTCGAGGCACGAGTAGTGCGTGACCGTCATGCCGAGGGGACGGAGGGCGTCCTCCATGGCGGCGCGCAGGGCACTGGCGGCCTCCTTCAGGACGTAGCCGACCGAGCTGTCGAGGTCGATCCGCGCTTGACGCATGTCAGGAGTCTGACACATACTGCTCGTGTCAGGCATCTGACACAGACGAAGGAGCACACCATGCCCGCCACCGGGATCGACTTCACCTCGCTGCAGGTCCGCGACCTCGACGCCTCGCAGGCGTTCTACGAGCGGTACCTCGGACTCGTCCGCTCTCCCGCCGGCCCGCCGCACGCCGTGGTCTTCCAGACCGAGCCGATCGCGTTCGCGCTCCGCGACCTCGTACCCGGGACGGACCTGTCCGCCGGGCAGCCCGCGCTCGGCGTCGCACTGTGGTTCCACGCGACCGACGTCCAGGCGATCCACGACGCGCTCGTCGCCGACGGGCACACGATCGTGACCCCGCCGTTCGACGGCCCGTTCGGTCGGACGTTCACCTTCGCGGACCCGGACGGCTACCCGGTCACGCTGCACGACCGGCGCTGAGCCGGACGGGCGGGCCACCGACTCGGGCGGGTCGCCGACGCGGGCGGTCGCGCCGACCCGGACGGGCCGGTCGGCGACGCGCGCGGTCGTGCGCCGGTACGGCCGGTCGGGTCGCCGACCCGGGCGGTCGCGCGCCGACCCGGCCGGTCGCTCGCAGGCGTCCGTCGGTAACGTCGGCAGCATGTCGACACCATCGGAGACCGCGCCCGCGGGCCAGGACGCCCTCCCCACCGAGCAGAAGACGGCCGCGGTCGTCTACAACCCGGTGAAGGTGGACCTCGAGACCCTGCAGCGCACCGTCGCGGAGCACGAGCAGGAAGCCGGCTGGGCCGAGACCCTCTGGTTCGAGACCTCGGAGGAGGACCCGGGCGGCGGCATGGCGAAGGCCGCGCTCGACGCCGGAGCCGACGTCGTCGCAGCGGCCGGCGGTGACGGTACCGTCCGTGCCGTGGCCGAGATCGTGCACGGGTCCGACGCCGTGCTCGCCCTGCTGCCGAGCGGCACCGGCAACCTGCTCGCCCGGAACATCCCGGCGCCGATCGACGACCTCGGTGCGAGCGTCCGGACGATCTTCCGCGGCGAGGACCGCCCGATCGACTTCGGTGAGCTCGAGGTCGAGCGCGAGGGCGGTGAGCGCGAGCAGTTCGGCTTCGTCGTCATGGCCGGGCTCGGGCTCGACGCCCGGATGCTCGCCAACACGAACGACGACCTGAAGAAGAAGGTCGGCTGGCTCGCCTACGTCGACTCGCTCTTCCGGTCGCTCCGCGACGCCGACGCCTTCGAGTTCCGGTACCGGCTCGACGGCGAGGGCAACCAGTCCGTGCGCGCGCACTCGCTCATCGTCGGGAACTGCGGGATGCTGCAGGCCGGCGCGACGCTCCTGCCGGACGCCGAGATCGACGACGGTGTGTTCGACATCGTCGTGATGCGGCCCCGCGGGTTCTTCGGGTGGGTCCGGATCGGCGCCCGGGTGTTCTGGGAGAACGCGATCCTGCGCTCGTTCCGCCGCTCGAAGATCGGGCAGACCCAGGTCGGCAAGCGCATCGCCACCGCGGCCCGCGACGAACGACCGCTGCGCTACATCCGCGGTCAGGAGTTCGTGGCGCGGCTCGAGCGTCCGGACGAGTTCGAGATCGACGGCGACCCGGTCGGCGAGGTCGTGGCGTTCAAGGCGCGCATCGACACCGGTGGGCTGCGGGTGCGCGTCGCCGGACCGCAGGACCAGACCCGCAACACGCGCCGGGTCGAGAACGCCCACAGCTGACGCGGGCCCCCTTCCGGCGGGCGTGCGCCTGCTGGGACGGAGAGCGGCCCGCACAACCGGAGGCACGTCGAACCACCGAAGAGCGTGGTGCGACGTGCCTCCGGTTGTTCGGCGGCACGTCGCGCCACTGCCGGACCAGCCGCTCCGCCGGGCTCGGCCGGGCTCGGCCGGGCTCGGGCTCAGTCGGCCTCGGGCGCGGGCTCGGGCTCGGGCTCGGTCGGGCTCGGGCTCGGGCTCGGGCTCGGGCTCAGCCGGCCTCGGGCTCGGGCTCGCCGGAGACGATCGCGCGGAGCCAGTCCCGCGCCTCGACGAACGCCTCGTCCGAGTAGCGCGCGGAGACCTCCGGGCGGAAGCCGTCGGCGCGCGGGTACGACCCGAGGAACGTCACGCGGGGGCTGAACCGGCGCAGGCCGAGCAGGGCGTCGGCCACCCGCTCGTCGTGCACGTGGCCGTCGAGGTCGATCACGAACCGGTAGCGCCCGAGCTCGTCGCCGATCGGCCGCGAGGACAGCAGCCCCATGTTGATGCCCCGCGTCGCGAACTGCTCGAGCATGTCGACCAGGGCGCCGGGGTGCTCGCTCGGCAGCTCGACGATGACGCTCGTCTTGTCCGCTCCCGTGCGCTCCGGGATCGCGAGCGTGCGTGACACGAGCACGAAGCGTGTGACCGCCGAGGCGTTGTCGCCGATGGACGACGCGAGCACCGCCAGGTCGTGGTGGTCGGTGATCCCCGGCGGGGCCACGGCGGCGTCGGCGACGGGGTGCTCGTCGAGCAGCGCGGTCGCGGCGGCGACGTTCGACGACGCCGGGATGTGCCCGTGGCCGCGCAGGTTGGTCTCGAGCCAGCGGTGCGTCTGCGCGTACGCGACCGGGTGCGCGTTGACGGTCCGCACGTCCGACAGGGCGGTGCCGTGCCGGGCCACGAGCACGAAGTCGACGGGCACGAGGTACTCGCCCACGATCCGCACGCCGGGGATCCGCGCCAGGGCGTCCTGCGTGGCGCTGACGCCGCCGTCGACGCTGTTCTCGATCGCGATCACCGCTCCGACCGACCGTCCCGTCACGACGTCGTCGAGCGCCTCGCCGACGTTGTTCACGCTGCGCCAGGGCTTGCCGGCGGCGGCCTCGACGAGCTTGAGTGCCGCCTCGGTGAACGTACCGGCGGGTCCGAGGTAGGAGTACGCGTCGGACGGCGTGGCACGGTCGGTCATGCGCCAGATCCTACTGGTGTACCAGTCACCCGCGACGCGAGCAGACCGACCAGACCGACCGAACCGACCAGACCGACCGAACCGACCAGGCCGACCGAACCGACCAGGCCGACCAGGGCGCCGGCCCGGACGTCAGGACCGGACGAGCATCGTGTCCGAGTCCCCGTTCCGCCCGACCGTCCGGAACCCGGCCCGCTCGTACGCGATCCGCGCCCCGGTGTTGCCGTCCTCGACGCTCAGGCTGACACCCGGCCAGCCCGCGGCCCGGCCGGCGTCGAGCAACCGCGCGAGCAGCGCCGTGCCGATCCCCCGACCCCGCCCGCGCGCCTCGACGGCCATCGTGAGTTCCGGGACGTCCTCGGCCACGAACCCGTACCCGGGGTCGTCCGCCGGCAGGAACCGCGCCCACGCCACCCCGACCGGTCCCTCGCCGTCCACCGCCACGACGCCGTGGTCGCGGGCGGGGTCGAAACCGACGAAGTAGTGCGCGAACTCGGGGCGGTCGAGGTCGGCGTCCACGAAGGACGGGGCCTTCCAGTTCATCGCCGCGAGCGTCGCGTGCCGGAGCAGCCCGGTGTCGTCCGCAGTCGCGTCCCGGAAGAGCACGCCCGCCGGTGCCGCAGGCGACGCACCCGTCAGACGCTCCTCGCACAGCACCTCGCCGTCGGACCGCGGGTAGGTCAGCGCCGCGAACCGCCCCTCGGGGTCGAGCCGCCCGAGCAGCGCCCGCGTGATGCCGTCGAGCTGCCGGACCTGCTCGTCGCTCAGCGCGTCGATGACGAAGCGTCGGGCGGTCCGGACGTGGTCGGGCGCCGCCGCGACGATGGCCGCGAACCCGTCGTCGGTCAGTCGGACGTCGGTGGCTCGGCGGTCGTCGACCGAGGGGCACCGGGTGACGAGCCCGCGCTTCTCGAGCCGCGACACCACGTGCGACAGGCGCGGCAGGGACGCGTTCGTCGCCGCGGCGAGCGCCGACATCCGGAGCGTGCGCGACTCGGTCTCCGACAGCATCGCGACGACCATGTAGTCGAAGTGGGTCAGATCGGCGTCCCGCTGGAGCTGCTGGTCGAGCGCGGCCGGGAGGAGTTCCATGACGGCGACCAGCTTCATCCACGCGCGGAGCTGGTCGCGCGTGAGCCAGGGCGTCTCGTCCGTCATGCACTCATGCTAGCCATTGGTTGTCGATGCAACCAGTGGTCGCGGGGATCGTCGGGCACGGACGACGCCCACCACGAGTGCCACCACGACGACCGCGAGCAGCAGCCCCTCGACGACGAGCAACCGCGTGGTGTAGTCGAACGGCAGCACGGTCGGGTTCTTCTGTCCGTGCTGCTTCGCGGCGATCTCCGGGAGCACCACCAGGGCGAGCACGCTCCCGAGCACCACCGCGGTCTGCACGACGACGAGCACCCCGGCGCCGAGCGTCCTGCCGGTCCGACGGAGCAGGAGTCCCGCTCCGACCACGAACGGCGACAGCACGACGTCGTGCAGCACGACCGCGCCGAGCAGCCACGTCGCCAGGCCCCAGATGCGGTTCGGTCGGACGGTCGTGACGAGCACGTACGCACCGAACGCCATCACGAGCACGCCCACGACGACGAGCACGATCCTCGCGGCCCTCATCGGATCACCTCGATCTTCCCGATCCACTTCGTCTGCAGCACGCCGGGTCGTCCCGGCGCGATGACCCGGGCGGGGAACCCGTGGTCCAGGTCGAGCGTCTTCCCGTTCACCTCGAGCGCGAGGAGCGTCGTCGGGTCGGACGCGTACTCCGGGCCCATCTCGGTGACCCGGTACCCGCCGCTCTTCTCGAGGCTCGTGATCCGCAGCGCCGACGCCGGGTCGGCCTGCACGGAGGCGAGCAGGTCCCGCATCCGGACACCCCGCCACGACGCCACCTGGCTCCACCCCTCGACGCACGAGATCGGCAGGTCCGCGGTGGCGGTGCCGAGCGCGACGAGCTCGGCGCGGGAGAACGTCCGCGTGACGTCCGGACCGACGACGGTCAGCGTCCAGTCCGCCGCGGTCGCGGTCGCCAGCACGCCGGCGGCGCGAGCGGTGCGGTTGACCGGCAGGTCGTCCGGTCCGATGTACCGCTGACGGGCACCGAACACGTTGAGCGGTTCGAGCAGCCGGTTCGACTGTCCCGCGGTGAGCGCGACGACGCCGACGGTCGCCGCCGTCACTCCCGCCACGAACCCGCGGCGTGCGATCCGCTGACGGGGTCCGGGGAGCGCGTCGTCGTGCTCCGGCCGGGAGGCACGGCCCGCCTCCGCCCCGCCGGCACCGTCCCCGAGACTCGGCTCCGCGGACGTGTTCGCGGTCCCGAGACCGCGAACCTGTCCGCCAGGGCGAGTCTCGGCAGCGCCCACCGGCGCAGCCGGCGCAGCCGGCGCAGCCGGCGCAGCCGGCGCAGCCGCGC